>DMZE01000184.1 GCA_003492055.1 Cellvibrionales bacterium | reverse complement strand
AGTCATGGCGCGCAAAGCCCCGCCACTATTTAACCCGCTACTATTTAGCCAGCTATGGATTAGCGGCATACGGACTCGAATGCAAAGTAACGACGCTCCGCTTCTCACCGCCAATCTTTCACATATTTTACGTAGCCTTATTATTGTATTACTCCTTGGTGTGCAGCTAGGCTGTACTGCAACCACCCTGCCACCGTATGAAGCCACTTACACGACCAAACTTCGTGGCATAAAAATTAATGGCATACGCAAGTTTGAAAACACAGCTAACAATAGTTACAAAGTCAGTTGGAAAGCAAAAGCGCTATGGATGCGACTCAACGAATGGTCTGAATTCGAGTTAATCGACGGTAAAAAAATTCGTCCTATTAGCTATCACTACACGCGAAAAGGTCTTGGCACCGACAAGCCTATCCATATTCTTTTTGACTGGGATAACATGCTTATTAATGCCAGCAAAGGCGATAAGCAATATCAATTCACATTAGAGCCTAACACCTTAGATAGACTCTCTTATCAAGTACAAATGCAAATTGATCTTCTGATTAATCCGGACAGTAAGCAGCTGAATTACACGGTTGCCAATCATGACAAGCTAGCGCATTACGCGTTTAATTTTGAACAACAGGAATTGATAGAAACCGAACTAGGTAAAAGCTTATCGAAGGTTTTTAAGCGCGAGAAAAAAGATAAGATCACACGTATTTGGCTATCAGCAGAGCAGTATTATGTGCCGGTTAAAATTGAACAAACAGAAGACGACAAATCATCAGTGATTGCTATCAAACACTGGCAATCAAAAGCAGATAAGAGTGGGTTAGGCTTAATAACACTCGTCCCATCACCTTTGCGTCAAAACATTATTGGCAGTCAAAATCTAGCTAGCAGCCAAAATATAAATACTAATCTAACAGAAGACAGCAGCACTACGCTCACACCTACGCTTACACCTACATCTACATCTACACCTGCGCCCACCCCATCAATCGACGACACGGACTTTGATGGGGACTTTTAAAGTTGGCGCTTAAGCCTTAGGTAGAGTTACGCCACGCTGACCTTGATACTTACCATTACGGTCTTTATAACTCACATCACAAATCTCATCTGTTTCGTAAAACAGCATTTGCGCAACGCCTTCATTGGCGTAAATTTTAGCAGGCAAGGTTGTTGTATTAGAAAACTCTAAAGTAACATGCCCTTCCCACTCAGGCTCTAAAGGCGTGACGTTAACAATAATACCGCAGCGCGCATAAGTCGACTTACCCAAACAAACCGTTAGCACACTGCGCGGAATGCGAAAGTATTCAACCGTTCTTGCCAACGCAAAAGAATTTGGCGGAATAATGCAATAATCAGCCTCGACATCAATAAAACTTTTTTCATCAAAGTTTTTAGGATCTACAGTGGTTGAATGAACATTAGTAAAAATCTTAAATTGATTTGCACAGCGAACATCATAGCCATAGCTTGATGTGCCATACGAAATAACACGCTCGCCATTATCATTTTCACGTACCTGGCCACGTTCAAAAGGCTCTATCATGCCTTCATTTTCTGCCATACGGCGTATCCAGTGATCGGATTTAATCGTCATATTTTTAATCTCTTAAATAGTTAAACGGACAGCTTCTTAAATAGTAATAATTTTAATCGCCAAAAACATTAATCGCTAGAAACACTAATCGTTAGAAACACTAATCGTTAGAAACAATAATTTTTGGTCCTGCTCGCATTGCTTCGGTATTCGCATTAGGAATACAAAGTTGCGCAGCCAATTTTCTGGCTATATGTCGATACTGTATCGCCAATAATGAGCCGGGACTAACAGCCACTAACGGCTTACCCTCATCTAAGCCTTTACGGATCTCCAAGGCTAATGGCAGCTTACCGAGTAAAGGCACATCATATTCTTCAGCAATGCGTTCACCGCCACCGTCGCCAAAAATCGCTTCATTATGACCGCATTCCGAGCAAGTATGGGTAGACATATTTTCGACAATACCCAAGCAAGGCACATTAACCTTACGAAACATCTCAATGCCTTTTTTAGCATCGAGTAAAGCAATATCTTGCGGTGTAGTGACAACCGCCGCCCCCGTGACTGGCACCTGCTGTGACAGCGTAAGTTGAATATCGCCAGTACCTGGAGGCATATCGATAATCAAATAATCAAGGTCTTGCCATAAAGTTTGATTCACCATTTGCGTTAACGCGCCGCTGACCATAGGGCCACGCCAAACCATAGGCGTTTTATCGGTAACCAGATAACCCATGGACATGGTTTGTAAGCCATACGCTTCAATCGGGACAAAGTACTTTTGATCTTGCACTTCAGGTCGACGATCAGAGGGTATGCCTAGCATTAGTGGCTGGCTGGGCCCATAGATATCGGCATCTAACAATCCAACCTTGGCGCCCTCAAGGTGCAGAGCTAGGGCAACATTTAAAGCCGTAGCAGATTTACCTACGCCGCCCTTACCTGAAGCAATAGCGATAATATTTTTTACAGCGTCAAGGCTAGCTATTTTACTTGAACGAGCGCGTGACTGAATATGGCTACTGATATTAACAGTGGCAGTTGAGAGTGAAGAATGGCTAAGCACCTCTACACGAATAGCCTCGGCCATGGATTCAGCAACGCCGGCAGCTGGGTAGCCCAGCGTAATATCAATACTCGCTGAGTCATTATCAATAACGATAGCGCCAAGCGATTGGGTATGGCTTAGCGGGAGGCCAGTGTATTCATCGACATAATCGCCGACGATCTGAGCAATTTTTTCATGTTCGGTATTGGACATTCGCCCCCCAGGGCAGACGTAGTAATCAGTGCGTATGGACTTTGTAGGCGAGACGCAGTGAAAAAGGCAGCGAGCATTATAAGGATTTTCGAGGATTTAGGTGATATAAAAAAACGGTAAATCGACCAATATCCATTATGGAAGCTTCGCTGTGTGGGTAGCGGCTTGATAATGGGTTGAGGTTTGTCATT
>DMZE01000191.1 GCA_003492055.1 Cellvibrionales bacterium | reverse complement strand
ATACTCACTGAACAACGCAGCATTGCAGAATTTTTTGAAACTGCCACCACACATTGTGGTGATGCCAAACTATCTGCCAACTGGGTAATGGGTGAGTTATCGGGCTATTTAAACAAACATGATTTAAGTATTGAGCAATCACCCGTTAATGCCGAACAACTGGGTGCATTAATCAGCCGCATTAAAGACAATACCATTTCAGGAAAAATCGCCAAGCAAGTGTTTGAAGCTATGTGCTCGAATGAAGGCAGCGCCGATGAAATCATTGAAGCCAAAGGCTTAAAGCAAGTGAGCGACAGTGGCGCTATTGAAGCGATGGTCGACGAGGTCATTAATAACAGTCCTGACCAAGTAGCGCAGTATCGTGCCGCAGAACCCGACAAGCGTAAAAAATTAATTGGCTTTTTTGTTGGCCAAATAATGAAAGCCTCTAAAGGCCAGGCCAACCCTGGTCAGGTAAACCAAATTTTGGCGAAAAAATTGAATGCCTAGTAATAGATCAACTAACCATCATCGTTTAAAACAATGTTAAAGGAAATAAGGGTAGCTCCATGGCTTTAAAGAAAGACAAAGAAAAAGTAATTGATCCCGTTTGGGGAGAAGAACGCATCCGTGAGTTTTTAGACTTACAAGCACCTATTGGTGAAAATGCTGATCATCATAAAGTGCTCAAAGCTTACCAAAGCATGCGCCCCGAAGATTTTGTTACCTTTATCGATTTTTTTGCTGCCGCTAAAGGCAATCTTGATGCTAAAGATCAGCAAGGTAAAACGGTCGCTGAATTAATTAGCACGCACCGTTATAGTCAGCCGTATCTTGATGCAATAGCTAAACATCAATAATCATTGCCTTATTGATTGATCAAAGCGGCCTTCTGCGCTGCTTATAAAAACATCCACAACTAAGTAAAATCGTTATTTTTTAGCCGCTTATAACAGTGTTTTTTGTGCTGTTTTAAACGGCTGCCTGCTTTTTTCTTTAAGAGTTCGCGCCCCAAAAAATGCACTAAAAAAACACAAACCTAAAAAAACAGCACAAAAATCGATCATAAAACTTATAAACCTTTAATTTTATACAAAAAAAACAGCCGCTAATGTGCACCATCATGATACTTTTTGATTGCGTCGAATTAATCTTCGCAACAAAATTATGATCATTTATTTTTTTAGCAAAATTGTTTTTCTGTTTAAAACTAAAACTAAAGGTAGAAAATTATGAGTCTAATACAAATTGTACGTATAGTAGCCGTTGCAGTAGCTGTGATTGGAGCGTTTGTAGCGATCCCTGAAGCAGGTTTAATTATGGCAATCATTGGTTTAGTGATTGGAGCTATTGGTGTTGATGCAGATCGTGCCACGGCCTTCCTTGTTAGCGCAGTAGCGTTATCAGTTGTTGCTGGATCTCTTGGTTCGATCCCTGTAGTAGGTGAGTATGCCACTTCTATTCTAGGCAATGCTAGCGCCATTTTTAACGCTGGAGCAGTTGCAGTTATCGTTATGGGTATTAAAGACCGCGTAATGGAATCATAAGTACTGTTAATTAAATAAGTACTACCGATAAAAAAGGCTCGCTATATGCGGGCCTTTTTTTGATGAAAATTTTCTATCTATAATCTAAAGCCCACTACCCACACTAACCATAACGCGCATAAATCGCTTCTTTCTTTTTCGGATCAATATTCACTTTGGATAAGTCACCATTAATATGCGCAAGAGACAGTAAGCGTTTGTCCATAATCAAAAACCATAGGCTTGGAATATAGGCCATCAAATACATGCCAAAATAACCGTTAGGCATTTCAGGAATATCTGGAAAATTTCGTAGACTCTGATAACGACGAATAGGATTCGTATGATGATCAGAGTGGCGCTCAAGATTAAACAACATGATATTACTTAAAATATAATTGGCATTCCATGAATGACGTGGCTGGCAACGTTCATAGCGGCCATTGTCTTTTTTCTCTCGGAGTAATCCATAATGCTCAACATAGTTAGCCGACGTAAGCTGGAACCAAGCCCAGCCATTATGTATAGCTAAAAAGGGCAACATAATCCATCCAAAAACGAACACTAAAGGACCTTGTAAAATCAGCGTTAAAAAATAAGATTGCAAAATTTCATTGTGAATAGAAAACGTATTTTTACCCTGTTTTTGTAGTCTCGTTTGCTCTAAACGCCAACCGCGCTTTAAATTTCCCGGTATTTCACGCAAGGCAAAAGCATAAATTGATTCACCCATACGAGAGCTAGCAGGATCTTCTGGTGTAGCTACCGCCACATGGTGACCACGATTATGATCAATACAAAAGTGTCCATAGCCAAGCACAGCCATACAGACCTTAGCCAGCCACTGCTCAACGGTTGTTTGCTTGTGGCCTAACTCATGCGCGGTATTGATACTAAAACCGCTATAGCCACCCGCTACAATCGCTACCAGCGCGATAGCCCACCAACTTAAATCGTTAGTCCCCACAAGATAGGCAGCCGCAATTAATACAATAATATGCATGGGAATAGTTGCGTATGTTAAATAGCGATAATAAGTATCCGCTTCCAGTTGAGGCACAATTTCTTCTGGCGGGTTATCGTTATCACTACCAATAATACTATCCAGTAAAGGGATGGCTAAATAGATAATTAAAATGGGTAGGCCAAGCGTCCACTCTAAACCCGTTTGTAAAAAAACCAATATACCCAGAAGCGGCACGGCAGGCATAACGATAGATAAGAGCCAAAGATACCGTTTTTTATCTTGGTAAGTGATGAGTTCACCCGATGGATTCGATATTGAAAATGTTTTCATGCGACAACCCTACTTTGTATAACGACTGATTAAAGTAATGATAATTGACACTCTCTCCTTTATAGGGGTTAAATAGCATCTATTAAAGAGTTATATACCATCAAGTAAAAGGTGATATACAGTCATCAAAGGGGTTATATAGCCTCACTACATGCTGAATATCCTTTTAAGGGTAAAAAAAACCCATGGAGTGCGCATGCATCAGTATATTTTTTCTCACATTGTTGAGCTTCTCGA
>DMZE01000147.1:1408-2506 GCA_003492055.1 Cellvibrionales bacterium | reverse complement strand
TAAATACGAAGAATGACCGTAACGCCGGACACTGCTATTAAGCCCATTAAGCCCATTTGGCCGGCACCCGCCCATGTGATTGCCGGCGTGAGCACGCGTAGCGGCGGATGCAGCCAAGCGCCCTTTAACTCATTGAACTTAGCGCAGCATGTAGGCGATAAAGCCGATGATATTATCAGCAACCGAACACAATTAGCGCTATCTGAAAACAGCTCCCCACAGCAGTGGCAATGGCTAGAGCAAAGCCATAGCACGACTATTATCGAAGTAGATAAAGTACAAAGCCAAGCCTTGCCTGCCGATGCCGCATTCACTCGTCAACAGAATACTGTTTGCACGGTGATGACAGCCGATTGCCTACCGATTCTGTTATGTGATGCGCAAGGCACGCGTGTTGCGGCTATTCATGCAGGCTGGCGCGGTTTAGCTAACGGTATTATCAGTAACAGCATTAACGCCTTTTGTAATCAGATACCCACCATTAAAAGCCAAGCCATTTATGCTTGGCTGGGGCCTGCTATTGGTCCTGATCATTTTGAAGTAGGTGCCGATGTTAGAGAGGCTTTTGTTAACGATACCGCCACTGGACAATTAAATGCCGCTGCATTTGAGGCGCAAGCTAACAACAAATATAAAGCGGACATTTACCAGCTAGCGAGCATTGCGCTCAACAGCTGTGGTGTTCACTCTATTTACGGCGGCGGCTTTTGTACGGTTAGCGAATCAGAGCGCTTTTATTCTTATCGTCGAGAAGCTCAAACAGGGCGAATGGCGAGTTATATTTATCTTGATACGAATCAAAACAGTGCAGACTAAAACCAAACAATAATAGCGCTACCATTCTGGTATTAAACCAATAGAAAAATACTCAAGAGCAGCGTAATATTTTAATGATCTTTAGCGCCAAAGCCTGCGTAAAATAGATAGACCGCATAAAATCATTCATTAACCCATTTGCAGAACAAACGACATGAACAAAGCTGACATTATCGAAGAGATGAAAGTCTTACCCAATATTGACCCGGCTCATGAAGTTAGCCGTCGCGTCGCATTTATTAAGCAGCAATTAATACAGTCGGGTATGAAGCATTTAGTGCT
>DMZE01000147.1:0-1322 GCA_003492055.1 Cellvibrionales bacterium | reverse complement strand
ATTGATGCGCTTAATGAAGATAAAGACGATACTGCTTATCAGTTTTTAGCTGTACGCCTTCCTTATGAAACACAACGTGATGAAGATGACGCGCAACTGTCGATACAATTTATACAGCCTAGCCAACACCTCACCGTTAATATTCAACCGGGTGCCGATGGTATTCATGCACAGGCATTAGCTGCCGTGGAATCACAAGGTCTATTACCGAGTAACGAAGCCGCCATTGATTTTGCCAAAGGCAACGTTAAAGCGCGAACACGAATGATTACGCAATATGAAATTGCTGGCTTAGTTGGCGGCTTAGTTTTAGGTACTGATCATTCAGCAGAAAACATTACCGGCTTTTATACTAAATGGGGCGATGGTGCCTGTGACCTCGCACCGCTATTTGGTTTAAGCAAGCGTCAGGTGCGTGAAATTGCCGCTCACTTAGGTGCGCCCGATATCATTATTACTAAAGCGCCTACCGCTGACTTAGAATGTTTAACGCCACAAAAATCCGATGAACAAGCATTGGGGCTTAGCTACGATAATATTGATGACTTTCTTGAAGGTAAGACAGTATCAGATGAAGTGGTTAAACGTGTTACCGATATTTTTATTAAGACACAGCATAAGCGCCAGCCTATTCCCACCATTTATGACTAGCTAACTGACCAGAGGTTATTGAGTCAGCTCACGGCTCGATTTACCATGCATTGCGACGGTTAAGGATAACGCGTCGCTTTACCGGCATCCATGCCAGTAAAAAATTTATGCATAAGGAGATGCTAAGATGAAAAACCTTTCGTTTACCTGCCCTATTACGACTCGAAAAATTCAATCAGGTTTTACCCTGATTGAATTATTAATTACCACTACTATTCTTACGCTACTGGTTAGTATGGCTGTGCCTAGCTTTGCCAAGTTGTGGCAAAAACAGCAAGCCGATGTGTATATTGAAACATTACAACGCGCAATGGCAACGGCGCGTTATATCGCAATTACGAGTAGAGAAATTGTTTCGCTATGCCCTTATACAGAAACGGCGTGTGGTGAAGAATGGGAAGACGGGATAATGATTTTTATTGATAAAAACAATAATGGCATTATCGATGATGAGGAAACACTGGAAGAGTTTATTGATTTTGCGCCGAATAACAGCACCATAAGTTGGCGCGCTTCGGGCCGTAAAAATTATTTGCGTTATTCGCCTACAGGTATGGCAAGACAATTTGGGCGATTTCATATTTGCGACAAAGAAGGTGATTTATCATTAGCACGCGCACTGGTTATAAGTCGTCAAGGACGTACACGTATTTATAAAGATAGGAATAATG
>DMZE01000039.1 GCA_003492055.1 Cellvibrionales bacterium | reverse complement strand
ACTTTAATAATCGGTATTTGTAAGCGACTAATCGCTGCCTTCATAGGCTCAGCTAGGCTACGGTCATCTAACACAAACTGAAACAACAGCGACACAAAGCTAATAACATCACGCTCGCCCTGCCCAATGGAGTGATCACCACCATCGGCAATAGCACTCAACGACTGACTAAGACCTTGCGTTAGCTGCTTAGGCATTAACACACTTAAATCACCATTGGCTGACGCTTCGCTATAACCGCCAATACGGGTAGGATCTTGCTGCAATGTGGTTAACAACTGTAGTAGTAATTCATGACCAATAGCCGGTTTAGCACTAACTGGCAATAAATTTAACGCTCCTGCTAATGGGTGCGATGATGCGACTGAGGACGATGACGGCGCGGATGCACCACTAGCAGCACCCGCTAAATCGAGATGATTTAACTGCTGAAGTAATTGATAAATATCTTGTGGATTGGCTGACAAGCCGTTTGCCGGATCATTGGATAACGCGCCCTGCAATAAACGCTCACTAACACTATTCGCTTTTTCGACAATACTCGCAGAACGCTCAGAACGACGTTGGGCTAATCTAAAATCGGGTAATATATTGTTGGCAATCAGTTGTTCATTGGCTTGCGCATACAGCTTACTTAGCTCGCTAATCACATATTTATCATAGAGCTTAAACAGCACTAAGCGCGCTTTAATATCAATCGTTAACTGCAAACAGGCATCACTGAACTCATCACATAAGCGTTGTGGGCCCAGCGGGTTATTAACTCGGTCAACATCAACCGGTGCTAAACTGCCTATGCGCGCATACAGTGCTGATAAAGGGGCCGATAAATGCTTCTCGGCTTTGGCAACCATCGCATCCATCGCCACCATTTCTTCAACGGCTTCATCGGCCATTAAAGATAAACCGACATCACTCGCCGCATCTAAGGAATCTTTGCTATCTACAGCCACAGGGTGAAATAAATCAACAAAGCTATTGCCAAAACTATCGGCATACTGCGCTTCAATATCAATCCGCTTTAAACGCACCTCACGCATTGATTCAAAAAATATATTTTGCTCGCTGTTATTCACCGATTTTTCTGCCAGCTCAAACAAAGCATCATCCACTTTATCGAACATATTCTCTAACAGCTTCATTAAGTTCTGCTGCGACTTTTCTTGCAACTGAATTAACGGCGCTGTCATATGCCGATGAATCTTAGCTTGATAAGACTCGGGTCGATTCAACCGCGATGAGGCATCCTTCGCAGATGATTCACGCGCCGCATTCGACAATGCGTTTAATGAAATGATATTCGATTCAGTTTGATTCGCCATGCTGCTTATGACCTACTTAACATCGGTTATGCCGTTAACAATACGGCTCAATTGGCGTTGATGATTAACTTAGTGTTCAACTCGGTGATTAACGCTTATCAGCAGTATAAACACAGTGCATTTCGCAGTAGACTAAACAATATGCCGCACGAGCATGTGATCACATTTTAATCAGGGTGGCTGCGCCAGAAGTGAACCAGTCGACAGACACCCAGCAGAGTCAGAGAAGTGACAACCATGTCTAATGATTTAGAACCATCAAAACCTGAGCGCTTAGAACCTGAGAGCTTAGAACCTGAGCGCTTAAAACAGAAGCCCTTAGACTCAAAGTCGAGCGACTCTCAATTTAAAGACGCCACTGACCCTTCTAATAACAACCCCACTCGCTCTATGGGCCTAGGGATGACGGTAATTGCATGGGTTATTCTATTAGGCATGTTAGTGGTTTACTTTACTGGCGAAGAGAAACGCCAAGCCAACCCAAATCAGCAACCCAATACAGAAATCATTGATGGCCAGCAAACCTTAGTGTTACAGGCCAATCGTCAAAATCACTTTGTGGTAACTGGCAAGGTGAATGGCAGCAAAGCTATGTTATTGCTCGATACCGGCGCCACACGCGTTGCCGTGCCCGAAGATATGGCACAAGCGCTAGGACTCGTAAAAGGCCGGCCAGGCTATGCACAAACGGCCAATGGCCAAGTGCGCACCTACAGCACCCGCATTGATCGCTTAGAAATGGGCAATATTGTGCTGCTCAATGTCGCTGCCGATATTAATCCGGGTATGAACGGCATGAATGGCTTATTACTGGGCATGAGCGCCCTCTCGCAAATTGAGTTTACCCAGCGTGATGGGCAATTGTTTTTAACTCAATAAAGTAGCCAATAATCTCTAGTACTATTTGGCAAAGCACGGGCCAGTAAGGCATTTCAGCTTTATAATGATTGCTTATAAAGACTGCCCATACAGATTGACCGACTCACTCACAAAGATAAAACCATGTTAAATCAGCAACGTTTAAAAGCCGATATAAGCCGCTCAGTTCGCGAAGCACTCGCCGAAGATCTTGGCAGCACAGATAGCCGTGATGATATTACCGCTCAACTGGTCTCTGCAGAAACGCAATACCGCGCCAAAGTCATAACCCGTGAGCCAGCGGTTATTTGCGGTGTTGATTGGGTGAATGAAACCTTTGCGCAATTAGATGCATCGGTAGTCGTTAACTGGTCAGTGAGTGATGGTGATCACGTAGAAGCCGAGCAAACCTTATTTACCCTAAGTGGCTCAGCGCGTAGTATTTTAATTGGCGAGCGCACGGCATTGAATTTTTTGCAGCTGTTATCGGGCACAGCCACATTGTGTAATCGTTATGCCCAGCACACTGCGCATACCTCGGTTAAATTGTTAGATACCCGTAAAACCATTCCTGGCTTACGCACCGCGCAAAAATATGCCGTGACCTGTGGCGGTTGTTTTAATCATCGTATTGGTTTGTATGATGCGTATTTAATTAAAGAGAATCATATAGCCGCTTGCGGTTCTATTACTGCGGCTATTGAAAAAGCGAAAAGCCTGCAAGCGGATATGCCTGTTGAAGTAGAAGTTGAAAATCTGGATGAATTACAACAGGCTTTAGCCGCACAAGCGGATATTGTGATGTTGGATAATTTTTCGATTGTGGATTTAGAGCAAGCGGTAGCGATAAATCAAGGACGCGCTAAGTTGGAAGCTTCGGGAAATGTTAGTGAAGCAACTTTGGCTGCGTTAGCAGCGACTGGCGTGGATTATATTTCGATTGGTGCGTTGACGAAGCATATAACTGCG
>DMZE01000044.1 GCA_003492055.1 Cellvibrionales bacterium | reverse complement strand
CGTGAAATCAATAGCGCCACAGAAAACGAGCTCAGCAACAGCGACAGCGAACCCACATTTAACTTAGTGACACCTAACTCTCGCTGCTCGCAATGCGAAACGCCGATTAAAGCCTGGCAGAATATCCCCGTTATCAGTTATTTATTATTAGCCGGCAAATGCCATAACTGTAACACCGCTATTTCTTTACGCTATCCATTCGTTGAGCTTATTACTGGCTTACTTAGCGCAGCCGTTGCTTGGCACTTTTATCCCGATACAGGCACAGCGCTAGCCTGCTTAGTACTTACATGGGCTTTAATAGCCTTAACCGGTATTGATTACGATACCTATTTATTGCCCGATAATATTACTCTGCCACTGGTTTGGCTGGGTTTAATGGTTAATTATTTTGGGCTTATTACTTCGCTAGAAAGCGCTTTGTGGGGAGCCGTTATTGGCTATTTATCACTGTGGTCAGTGTTTTGGTTATTTAAATTAATTACCGGTAAAGACGGCATGGGCTATGGTGATTTTAAATTACTTGCGGCACTGGGCGCATGGCTGGGCTGGCAAATGCTGCCCGTCATTATTATTTTATCGTCGTTGGTGGGCGCCTTTATTGGTATTAGCTTAATTGTATTGGGTAATCGTGAAAAAACCAAACCCATACCTTTTGGGCCGTATCTTGCCATTGCCGGCTGGATAGCATTAATGTGGGGCAGCGAATTAAATGCACTTTATCTAAGCTATGCCGGAATAACGTAAAGCTACCTTTAGTATTCAGTCCTTAGTATTCAGCCCTTATCATTCGCTCGTTAGCATTCGGGCTTTAACATTGACAGCATAAGTGATATTTTTTTATCGACCTTAATAGCCCGCTCTGCTATCGAATAACTCAATAAATTAATGCATAGACCAAAGGTTAAATCGACAATCATTCTTGATAACACCACCTTATCAATATCACCCCTTACTTCACCACTGCTTTGCAGTTTTTCCACAAACCTTTGCGACTCTGCATAAGCAAATTCAATTTTCTCTTTGCGCACCTTAACTAATTCAAGATGCGTTAACGAGTACGTTAATAAATTCACTCTTACACGCCACTCAGTATCAGAAATTTCATCCAAGGGTAATAACGATTTAAATAAGGGGATAAAATCATCCAGACTTAAAAAATCATCGTCATACATGGTATCTAATTGCGATATAAATCGCTCGTCACACCAATGCAAAGCACCACTCACTATTTCATCTTTATTGATAAAATAATGCGTCAACATACCTAAAGAACTTTGTGCCATCTTTGCTATATGACGAGTTGTTGCCGCTGACATGCCCTCCTTAGAAATAATTTGAGCGGTCACTTGAATTATATCCCTACGCCTTTCTTCATGATCCACGATCTTAACCAAAATAAGCATCCTCTTTACTAAGGAAACTTTGAGCTACTCACTGCGAGCTAGAGTTTCTATTCATCCTTTGGAAACAATAAAAGGCGCGAATGCTATGCTTTTTTATATAGAAATGGAATAGCTAAAAAGAAAAATACGACTTATACAGTCTAGATCATTTGTTCTATTTAAAATAAGAAAAGAAACAGAAAATATGAGAGAGGACTACTAAACAAAAAATGAAATTTAAGCCTTAAAAAAGGCTTAAATACGACAAAAGCACTCAATAAAATGCGTATTTTATTATCATTATTTTAAATAAAACATTTGACCAATAAAAAACATCAAGCCACTCTTACTTTCGAGATTTTTCAATCATATCGTAGGCGGCTTGAATTTCTTGAGTTTTTTCTGTGGCCATGGCCAGCATATCTTCTGGCACACCGCGCGCTATCATTTTATCGGGATGGTGTTGACTCATTAATTTACGATAAGCGCGTTTCACTTCTTTATCGCTAGCAGTTGATGGCACGCCAATCGCTTTATAAGCAGTAGTTAATTCATTCGCCGAACTGCTGCGTTGATGGCCGCCCGCAAATGATCGCTGCGCTTTAAGCATTTCGACCATGCGTTCAAAACTTCGCATGTCAATATTAATAGCTGAGGCAACACGACGCAGCACCGCCTCTTCACTGGCATGAAAATGATCATCGGCTATGGCTATTTCAACCAAAAAAGTGAGTAGATTACGTTTCATATCGGCACGAAAACGTGCCGCGGTAACAAACTTAGCTAACACTGCCTGCATGTCAAAATCGGCAGCCGCACCTTGTTGAAAATACTGTATCGCTTCGCTGCGTTTTTGACCTTGAATACCCAGCTTGGCCATTAACACTTCGGCCTGAGAAATTTCATCTTCACTCACATGACCATCGGCTTTGGCCATAAAGCCCATTAATGAAAACGTGGTAGCAAAAAATATATCGGTGCTGTGCGAGTGTAAATCATAGCTATTACGCAAATTACTTTGTAAGCCGCTACTAAACAGGCTTGCAACAAAGTAACCCAATATAGCGCCTAATGCCCCACCTAAAAAATAATACCCTAACAACGCACCAACAAATTTTGCCACAACTCAACTCTCTTTAAAAAATAAATATCAACGCTTTTGAGGGCTTAACTTAAAATAAACAAGCCTTTAGCTTCTAGTCAAAAACAGACCGTTAGCCCTCTCAAAAATGATATGCGACTGTATAAAGTTATCCGTTGTGATGCAATGTTATAAAGTGGCTAACAAGACTGAAATATGAACAAATAGCACGCCAGCTTAATTAAAGCTGGCCTTCTTATTTAAAGATGCCACTGCCTATGTACTTTTGCGAACATTCTTAGTTGCATAATTTAACGTCGGCGCTGTTATTACCTCCTATCACCTCCTCTATCATAGGCTCCTCTATCATAGACTCCTCTATCATAGGCTCCTCTATCATAGGCTCCTTCCAAAAGCTTCTATCATAGCCGGCTATTATCAACCCCTATCGCTGGCAGCTGTTAACAGTAAGCTAGCCAAGCGTTATTACTGCGTAAACTTGTTTGAATCGCATACAAAAAAGCCACATGATGGCGTTAAGAGCTCATACACGGCCAATACAGAGGCGTCTAACGATTAAAAATAGTGCTTATGTTTGAAAAACCAGGCCCAACTAAGAGGACAAGCTCAAATCTTTAACGTACAATGCGCGGCATAACAAAACGGTAATAGGGAATAATTTTGAATCTGAGAGTAATCTTCGGATCCATTTTTTGTTTGTTTGTAATAGGGTTTAATCCAATAAGAGCATTGACGCAAGCTGATTCAATTTCTAAATTTGAATCATTAATTTTGGATTCCGAAAACGCATTCAAGTCAGGTAAATGGACACAATCAATAGCATTAGGCGAATCTGCGCTTAAGGCTTGTCATTTGCGGCTATCTGTTAACAATCCCCGCTGCATTTATATTATGAAAAATAATTCTCTCGCCTATGAACAGGCAGGAGAACTCATTGAGCATGCAGATAAAATTGAACGAGCTTACCGTGTTGCACTTTTACAGTTCGGTCCATTTCATCACTTCACCATTAAAACGCGAGAAGTTTTTTATCATCTAGCGGTTAAGCAAAAACGTTATAGTGAAACCATTCCAATCGTTATTGCAATAATCCATCACGAAAGAACCAATACAAATGATGAGCTTGAAATTTTAAATAAATTTATTGAATTATATGCGCTGTATAAAAAAACCAATCAAGTTCAGTATGAAGTGCCTACGCTAGAAAGCATTGCCACTCTCACAAAAAAAACTATGGGCGCCGACACAGACAATTACCAACAGGCAGTAATAGCCTTAGCTGAATGCTACTGTAAGCAAAAGAATTACAAAAAATTCGATATTCTAGCCAGCCGTTATTCCTTAGATATAAAATGCGATTAACGTTTGCTTAACCGATAAGCATGGGGCGCAACGCCCTCTTCTTTTTTAAATAGTCGTGAAAAATATAAGGCATCATCATAGCCGACCTTATCGGCTATTTCCTGCACCGTAGAATCACTTGTCTCTAATAAATAGCGCGCATACTCCACTTTCATTTTTAGAAAATGCTGTATGGGTGGATACCCCGTTTGTTGTTTATATTTTTTACTAAAGTGAAACTTTGAAAGATTCGCCTGCTTGGCCAGCCAATCTAAACTCAGCGCTTTATCCAAATTCTGTAACATTAGCGTTTGCATCATATCTAAATCAATACCACTCACCTTATGTGCCGACTCATCATTAATCAGCTTGGCAATATAAGTAAGAATTTGTTTAATGGCATTGGCGGCATAAACCAGAGAGACCGTACTATAAGCATGGCTTGCCGCATTTAACGCCGCACGAAACTGGGCAATCAAAATAGGTGAATGCCCCACAAAAACAACGGGATGCTCTTCGTTATAGTCCATATGCGTAATATAGTCACTGGCCTGAGCACCCGAAAAATGCGCCCAATACACCGACCAAGGATCATCCTTATCGGCAAAGTATCGATGGCTTATCCCCGCAGGTAGCAATACCACTTCACCCGCTTTCACCTCACCGCTCCAGCGTTCGGTTTCTAAATAACCCAGACCAGCAAAACAATAAATCAGTAAGTGATCATCATGCTTCTGTCTCGACATGCTATGACTGCTGGCTTTTTCATAAAAGCCAATCGCCAGTGGATAGCAATCTTTGGCGAGCACATGATTCTTAAGCTGCTGCCGAATAACAACCGGCGCAACAATACGCCGACTTGAACGGTTAAGCGGCCAGCGAGATGGTTTACTCATGTTAGCTCCAGCAACAATATAGTCCATATATAGAACAATATATTGAATTACGGTTCCCTTTAGAGATTGCTAGCATCAGCAGATCTTGGCGACGGCTCGATAACGCATGATTACCAGCTTATCTCTTGCTTATCTCTTGCCTATCTCTGGTTTATAACTGACTGATAGCTAACTGATAGCTAATTAATCAGTGATTAATAGCAACGCCATCCCCTCCTCACTTTCTAAATGGTTGACTGCATGAATAGCACTGACAATATTGATATTGAAGCAAGACAAGAAGTTGCTGACCTTATTACACGTTCGCGTAAAGCGCAGGCTCAGATTGAAGGTTACAACCAGGCTCAAGTAGATGAGCTCATTCGCGCTATGGTCTGGTCTTGCGCGCAGCCGGGTGTCGCCGAAGAAATTGCCCAATACACAGTAGATGAAACCCAGCTAGGCGACTACAACGGTAAGTTTTTAAAAATATCAGTTAAAACACGCGCCGCATTAATGGACATTATTGATGACAAATCGATTGGCATCATAGAAGAAGACAGCGCACGTAACATTATTAAAATCGCTAAACCCATGGGTGTTATTGGCGCGCTGTCACCGTCAACCAATCCTGAAGCCACGCCGGTCATTAAAGCAATTAATGCCATTAAAGGCCGCAACGCCATTATTGTTGCGCCGCATCCCAGAGCCAAACTAACCAATAGAATGATTGTCAATAATATGCGTAAGGCACTGGAAAAACTCGGTGCCCCCGCAGATTTGGTGATAGCTATAGACACACCCACGTTAGAAAAAACGCATGAACTAATGCGACAGTGTGATTTTATTCTGGCAACAGGCGGTCCAGCCATGGTGCATGCGGCTTATTCCAGCGGTACGCCGGCATTGGGCGTGGGCGCAGGCAATGCGGTGATTACCGTTGATGAAACCGCCGACATCGCTTTTGCTGCCGAAAAAATACGCATTTCAAAAACCTTAGATCTCGCGGCATCTTGCTCATCAGACAACTCGGTTATTGCCATTGATGCTATTTACGATGAACTGCTTGAACAATTAATTGCCCAAGGCGGCCACCTCGCATCAGCCGGTGATTACGCAAAAATTGCCAATGTGCTGTGGGAAGACGGCCACCTCAATCCAAAAGCCGTTGTATTAAAACCGCAAGTATTATGTGCAATGGCAGGCGTAGAGATTCCTGAAGATCGTCTCTTTATTATTATGCCGGAAAACGGCACCGGCCCAGAACATCCATACTCCGGTGAAAAACTCTCGGTCATTATGGCTTTTTATCGGGTTAAAAATATTACTGAAGCCATTGCGCTAACCAATCAAATACAACGCTATCAAGGCATGGGCCACTCCTGCGGTATTTACTCGAATAACGACGCTAATATTTTAGCCTTAGCCGAACAGACTAAAACCTCTCGCGTTATGGTTAATCAACCGCAAGCGCCGTCTAACAGCGGTAATCTTTGGAACGGTATGCGCCAAACGTTTTCTCTGGGCTGTGGCACATGGGGTAATAACTCTACCAATGAAAACATCTATTGGCGTCACTTGGTCAATATTACTTGGGTATCCAAGCCCTTGCTTAAAGCCAAAACACTGCCCAGTGATACCGAGTTATTTGGTGACGTGATTGAAAAACTTAAGTCATAAATTTTGATCACCGAATACTTACATGCACAAATGCTTCGATAAACAGAGAAAAAAAGGCTTATGGATTTTAATTTAACTAGCGAGCAATTGGCTTTTCAATCGGCAGCACGTAATTTTTCAGAAGGCGAGCTTGCGCCTTACGCCGCAAAATGGGATGCCGAGAAAATATTTCCTGTTAGCAAAATTAAGGCCGCCGGTGAACTAGGCTTTTGCGGCATGTATGCCCCCGAAGAATGCGGTGGTCTAGGCTTAAGTCGACTTGATGCTACGCTAATTTTAGAAGAGCTTGCCCGCGGCTGCACATCTACCGCTGCGTTTATCTCTATTCAGAATATGGCCACGTGGATG
>DMZE01000273.1 GCA_003492055.1 Cellvibrionales bacterium | reverse complement strand
CCTTGTAATTCAGGACCAACAGGTACTTCAAGAATACGACCCGTACAGCGACAAGATTGACCTTCCGCAATACTTTTATAGTCACCAAGAATTACCGCACCAACAGAGTCACGCTCAAGGTTAAGCGCCAAACCGTATATGCCGCCTTCAAATTCGATCATCTCACCGTACATAGCATCGGCTAGACCGTGAATTCGAATGATGCCGTCAGTTACGGAAACCACTGTGCCTTCATTGCGCGCTTCACTGGAAATATCCAGTTGATCAATACGCTGTTTGATAATCTCGCTAATCTCAGATGGATTCAGCTGTTGCATTGTCTATTCCTCAAACCTACAAATTCATTACTTAATAAACGGCGAATTTAAAAGCCGCTCTATAACCCAAATTAAAATATGTTACTTAAATCGACATCGCCTCAGCGAGTTTGGCGATTCGTCCTTTAATAGAACCATCAATAACGATATCACCCGCACGAACAACGACACCACCTAACAACGATTTATCGACGTCAGTGTGTACACGTATATCACGCTGCAATTTATCTTTTAATGCTTCTGCTAATTTAGCTTCAACTGCACTATCCAAAGCAAAAGCGGTGCTTATATTCACCTCAACAGAGCGTTCTAAATCTGCTTTTAATTCATTAAACAATTCTGCAATTGAAGGCAATAACAATAATCGCTTATTGCTTGCGAGCACATGCAAGAAATTGTTTATAGCAACACTTAAATCATCACCCGCTAAATTAGTGAGTGTCGACACCTGTGTTACCGCATCAATCGTTGATGAACTAATCGCGTCAGTAACTTTAGCTTGAGAAGATATAGATCCAAGCAGCGTTAACTGATCTGCCCAAAGTTGGACAGCGCCTGACTCGCCAGCAGCCTGAAAAGCCGCTTTTGCGTAAGGACGAGCTAATGTTCTTAATTCAGCCATTACCGATTCCCGATTTAAAGATTGGCTGCAAGCTTGTTGACGATATCGCTATGTGCGGTCTCATCAATAGACGCTTCCAGAATTTTCTCTGCACCAACCAAAACCAAAGAAGCAACTTGTGAGCGAAGTTTTTCTTTCGCTCTATTCACTTCTTGATCGATATCAGCTTGCGCTGCACCTTTTAGGCGAAGACCCTCTTCAAACGCTTGCTCTTTTGCTTCATCAACAATCTGCGCAGCACGCTTGTTTGCTTGGTCAAGAATACCTGCAGCTTGCGCTTTGGCTTCAACCAGCTGTGCTTTTACTTGTTGACGCGCATCTTCAAGATCTTGACCTGCTTTTTCTGCGGCATTTAAGCCGTCAGAAATTTGCTTTTGTCGCTCTTGCATAGCACCAATAATAGGTGGCCATACATAGTTTTTACAAAACCATACAAAGATCGCAAAACTGATTAATTGCGCAAACAAAGTGAGATTAATATTCACTGCATTACCCTTTTCAATTAATGAACAGCCGGAGGTATTAACAAAAGGTGCTTAACAAAAAAACTTGTTAAACCCTTACTATCAAAAACGAGTTGGACCGGCTGTTTGGTTTTCTTTTTGTCTTCGACAAAAATTAGCCTGCAAAAATAATATAAAAACCAATACCAACAGCGATCATTGGTACGGCATCAACTAGGCCAACAGTAATAAAGAACTGTGTGCGTAGAAGTGGAACAAGCTCTGGCTGACGAGCAGCACCTTCAATAAACTTGCTTCCTAAAACACCTACACCAATAGCTGCGCCAATTGCGGCTAAGCCCATGATAAGTGCACCTGCTAAAGTAATAATTGCTGCTTCCATCATTTTCTCCGGTCAAAAATTTAAATGTTTAAATATAAAAAACTGTTTTACACATTACTCTTTACGTAACGACTATTCACTTTGTCGATTAGTGATGGTCATAGGCCATGGCTAAATAAACAACCGTCAATGTACTAAATATAAACGCCTGCAGAGTAATAACTAATATATGGAAAATCGCCCAAGGTACTGACAAGGTCCACTGTAAATAAAAGGGCAGTAAGCTGATAATGATAAACACCATTTCGCCAGCATACATATTTCCGAACAATCGCAACGCCAAGGAAATAGGTTTAGCAATTAAACCCACCACCTCTAAAAACAAGTTAAACGGTAGGGCCCATTTAGGTAACGGTTGAAAAGCTAACTCAGCAGCAAAACCGCCAATACCTTTTTGCTTAATGCTGTAATAGAGAATCATAAAGAACACACCTAACGACATACCCAAAGTGGCATTAACATCGGTCGATGGCACAACTCTCATATATTCCACACCCATTTGCATGGCAACCCAAGGAATCCAATCAACAGGCACAAGATCCATTAAGTTCTGTAAAAAGATCCAAACAAATATGGTTAAACCAATAGGCGCTATCCACGGGTTTTTATGGTGGAAAATACCCTTAACATTGTCATCAATAAAATCGACAACCATTTCTACAAAGTTTTGAAATCCTGTTGGTACGCCAGCGGTAACTGATTTAGCAACCCGACCAAATGACCAACAAAACAGAATACCTAAAAACAATGACCAACCTATTGTATCTAGGTGAATAGCCATAAAACCCATATCGGCAGCTTCAGTAGCAGAGTGAGCTAAGGTCCACTCAGCACTTTCTAACACCTGACTATGGCCGTCATAGCCAACTCGCTCGTAGCCAGCCGGTAACTTGCCATAAGTTAAATTTAAAAGGTGATGGGAAATATATTCCCCAGATGTCATTGATTCACTGGCCATGCTGGTATCGTTTCTCTAGTTTCTCAATATTTATAACGTACTAATAAATGACGTATAACTAATAATCTTTCTGCTTCCGGTCAACTTACTGGGGTTAATTCAAACCCCGCATACAGACCATTGTTATGCTGTTTTTGCGCTATTGCGGTTCATCTGCTCGCGTTAAAAACGCATTACAAACCACACCAAAAAGACTAATTACAACAAACCCAAGCAGTAAAAAAGGTTTATCTAATTGATCTCCGTATCGGAAAGCTAACGCCAGCAACACACCTGCCATCAACATTTTTGCCATTGATGCTCGATAAACATCCGAGACCACACGATGAGCTGCTGCTTCATCATTAACGCTTAAATCACTCTGAAATGAACGCCAATTAAAATAAAATCCTGTGCTTGTCGCTATTAAAGACCCAACCATCGTGGCAACTAACGTTGTCCACGCCCAATCTTGATACCAACTAAAAGCGAGCGATAGTAGAGTTGCTGCAAGCAACTGCAATAATACCTGCTGAAGAAGAGGAGGTTTGCTACTTATACTTATATTCACCATAAACGGATTGCGCAACGCTGAAAGTTATTTTAAAACAAGGTTTTAAGTATTTTTATGACTGCCTATTAAACAGCTAAATACCACCCTTATTAGTCATTTCAACCAACTTTGCACTGTTTCCGATCACTAAATAACACAGTGAATAGATAGTACCGATCCAAGCGGCGCGGATTATAAATAATCAACTCAGGGGAAGCAACCAAGATTGCTTGGGATTGTTGTTTTTTCGCCCTTTTGCAGCGGGCTTTTAACGGTAATTCTAACGTTTACTTAATATGCTCTAAAATTCCATCCAACTCATCAAGGCTATTGTATTTAATTGTTAATTTGCCTCGACCATTTTCTGAATGACTAAACGACACAGGAACACCTAAAGTGTCTGATAAATCAGTTTGTAAGCGAGAAATATTCGGGTCTTCGATAGTATTTTTGGTTGTTTTTTCTGCTTTGGGTGTTTGAACGCTTTTTACGAGAGCTTCGGTTTGGCGCACACTCAAACCACGGTTGACCACCTCTTTCGCTGTATTGACTTGAGTCATACCTTCTAAGCCCAATAAAGCTCTAGCATGACCCATTTCTAAATCTCCATTTTCCAAAAGCAACTTAACATCTTTATGTAAACTCATTAAGCGTAAAGTGTTGGACACCGCAGCTCTCGATTTACCAACAATGTCAGCAACCTGTTGATGTGTAAGGCCAAACTCTTGATTTAATCTGGATAGCGCATAAGCCTCTTCCATGGAATTGAGATCTTCACGCTGAATATTTTCTACCAATGCCATTGCCATCGCGGCTTCATCGGGTACATCTTTCACAACAGCGGGAACAGTTGTTAGCCCGGCTAACTGCGCTGCACGCCAACGTCGTTCACCAGCAATTATTTCATAACTGGCTTCTGCGGCTGATTCACTGGCAACAGCCCTTAATATAATGGGCTGCATAACCCCTTGATTACGAATGGAAGCTGCCAACTCTTCTAAGGAGCTAGGATCGATATCGCGTCTGGGTTGATATTTGCCTCGCTGACACATTTCAACAGGCACTTCTAATAATGTATCTGTTTTTAACACTGGCTGCCCAGCTAAAGGCTCTATCGGCTTCTCTACTAATGAATCGGTTTCTGCTGTCGACGGTTGCTGCGCACGGCTAGATAGCTGGTTTAATTCAGCAGCTAACCCTCTAGCTGGCTGGTTGCTTGGCGAGGTATTTACCTTTTGCTGCTTTGAGGCGGCATTAAAAGCATCTCCTAATAAAGCATCTAACCCTTTACCCAAGCCTTTCTTTTTTATTGCCATTATTGTTGCGCCTAAATTATTTGCTATTGAAATGAATAAAGCTGAACTCTTGTGGGTTATAGCTTGATACAGGATTAGAGTTATCTAAAAGNNGCTAAGTAAGCCACCGCACCCTTAGATTGACGATCATAAGCCAATACCGGCTGCCCATAACTGGGAGCTTCAGCTAATCTAACATTGCGAGGAATAACGGTTCGATAAACTCGCTCGCCAAAATGCTGCATTAGCTGATCCGATACATCATTGGTCAAACTGTTGCGCGGGTCATACATCGTTCTCAATAAACCCTCAATAATAATATTAGGGTTAATGGAATCAGCGACTCGAGCAATGGTGTTCATTAACGCTGACAAACCTTCCAAGGCATAGTACTCGCATTGAATCGGAATAATAACGCCGTCAGCTGCTGCCATGGCATTAACCGTTAACATACTCAAAGAGGGGGGGCAGTCAATTAAGATAAAATCGTATTGATCTCGAACACTGTTTAATATTTCAGAGAGGACATATTCCTTATTAGGAACATTTAACAACTCAACTTCCGCGGCAGTGAGATCTCCATTTGATGGCAGTACATCAAATTTTCCCGAATCGCTATAACAAACAACTTGCTCAACGGATATATTTTGCAGAAGCAGATCATACAAAGTTAATTCGCGATCATTCTTCTCAATACCACAACCCATTGTGGCATTACCTTGCGGATCAAGATCAACTAATAAAATACGTCTTTTTGTTGCCGCAAGCGAGGCAGCAAGATTCACGGTAGTGGTTGTTTTACCAACACCACCTTTCTGATTACTTATCGCGAAAATTCTAGCCAAAATCGTATCCGGAGTTTTGTGCAGCTATGTCTGAAAGTCATCACTGAAGTGACCATCTTCTTTCTGCCATATTATCGGCTATCTGAATCAGCCGCCATGTCAGTTGCTATTATCGATGGTTTGAGGGAAAAAACGCCAGCCGTAATTGTATTTATATCGAATAGAGCCAATTTATTATTTACGTTGATCGTCCAATTTGAATAATATGCCTTTCAGCATTTAAACCTGGAACCGATAGTTTGAGTGTTTTTTGTACTTTAAAATTATCCGCCATTTCTCTAATTTCTTCTGTTGGCAGCGTGCCTTTCATGGCAAACCAACATCCATCATCAGCCAGCAAATGTTGCGTTTGCTCTAGCATTTTACCTAGCGAGCTAAACGCTCGGCTAGTAATAACATCGAAATAGCCACCATCAAAATCTTCGACCCGACTATGAATAGCAGTCACATTAGTTAGCGCTAACTTTCTTTTAACCTCTTTTATAAAAGCAATTCTCTTTAAGCTACAGTCAACCAGTGTGTAATCTTGATGGCTATTAATAATGGCTAATGGAATACCCGGTAAGCCTGCACCGCTCCCTACATCTAATGCATTACCTTTAGGAAAAGACGAGCAAACACTTAAGCTATCAAGTAAGTGCTTACTTACTACCTCATCAGGGTTTGTAATTGCCGTTAAATTATGCGTTTTGTTCCACTTAAGGATCAATTCAGCAAACTGAAGTAATTGATCGATTTGTTTATCGCTAATAGGGAGAGACAGTTTTTCTGCTCCTCTGCGCAATAATTCATGATGTTGATTATTCAAATGAACGACTTCCAATTACTGGCAAGAATCTAAAGAACTTGTTGGTTTTTACTTTTTTGAATATCTGATTCATTCAAATCCAAATTCTCAAGATGACCTAATTTTTTTAGAAAAATAAGCAAAAGGGAAATAGCGGCAGGGGTCACACCCGGCACTCGACTGGCTCGTCCTAAACTTTCAGGCTTAGCGTCATTCAATTTTTGCTTCACTTCATTGCTTAAACCAGACACTGAACTAAAGTCAAAATCTGCCGGAATTTTGGTTTTTTCATGACGGCGAAGTTTATTAATATCGTCTTGTTGACGATCAATATAACCAGCATATTTTGCCGTAATTTCTATTTGTTCTTTGGCTTGTTGATGATTGATTTTTAAGTCAGTAGCATCGTAAATATCGTTAATATTTAGCTCTGGACGCTTTAATAAATCGGCTAAATTATACTCACGACTTAATGGGTTTTTGAGTTTTGGATTCAATTTTTCGGCCGTACTTGAATCAGGCTGAACCCAAGTTGAAGATAATCGCTGTTCTTCACGCGCTATAATTTCTTGCTTTTCACTAAACGCTCGCCATCGATTTTCGTCAATTAATCCTAAGGATCGACCCACTTCTGTGAGTCGAGCATCGGCATTATCTTCACGTAATATGAGTCGATATTCAGCACGACTAGTAAACATACGATAAGGTTCTTGAGTCCCTAAAGTGATCAAGTCATCAACCATTACACCGATATACGCTAAATCACGACCTGGACACCAAGACTCTCGATCTTGTGCTTTCAGTGATGCGTTCGTTCCAGCTAACAGACCTTGGGCGCCGGCTTCTTCGTAACCAGTTGTGCCGTTAATTTGGCCACAAAAGAATAAACCATCAATAAAGCGGGTTTCCAAACTTGGTTTTAAATCTCTAGGATCAAAAAAATCATACTCTATGGCATAGCCAGCCCGCGTAATATGGGCATTCTCAAAGCCTTTGATACTACGAACCATACGTATTTGAATATCAAAAGGTAAGCTAGTTGATATACCATTTGGGTAGAGCTCATGGGTATTTAACCCTTCTGGCTCAATAAAGATCTGATGCGAGGATTTATCGGCAAAGCGATGAATTTTATCTTCTACCGATGGGCAATAACGTGGTCCTGTTCCCTCAATCACCCCTGTGTACATAGGTGATCTATCGAGACCTTCACGAATAATATTGTGCGTTTGCTCATTGGTATGGGTGATATAACAACTCACCTGCTCCGGATGGTCATCGACACTGCCAAGAAACGACATAACCGGAAGCGGTGTATCACCTTTTTGCTCTTGTAACTCAGAGAAATCGACAGTTTTTGCATCAATACGAGGAGGGGTACCTGTTTTTAAACGGCCGACTCGAAAGGGTAATTCGCGTAATCTATTTGCCAAAGCAATGGATGGCGGATCCCCGGCTCGACCCCCTGAATGATTATCTAAGCCAATATGAATTTTACCGCCAAGAAATGTGCCAGCAGATAAAACAACCGTTTTACCGTGAAACTCCAAGCCGATATTTGTTATAACCCCAGTAACTACCGGGGTTGCTACGCTCTCATTGATAATTAAATCATCAACCGACGCTTGAAAAATAGTGAGGTTAGCTTGATTCTCAAGAATCGATCGAATAGCTGCTTTGTACAAAACGCGATCGGCTTGTGCTCGAGTTGCTCTAACGGCAGGGCCCTTTCTTGCGTTCAAAACACGAAACTGAATACCACCATGATCGGCAGCAATAGCCATTGCACCACCAAGTGCATCGATCTCTTTGACCAAATGACTTTTGCCTATGCCGCCAATCGCAGGGTTGCATGACATCTGGCCCAATGTTTCGATGTTGTGAGTCAACAGCAGTGTTTTACTGCCCATGCGAGCCGCAGCAAGGGCCGCTTCGGTACCGGCATGGCCGCCACCAATCACAATGACATCGAAGTTATCAGGGTATCGCATGAGTTTTGAGTCTGTATCTCGTATTGGTTTGTTAGCTTAGGATGGTTATTTAACGACATCCTTGCAAGCAGGCCGCGCAATATAACATTAAATTTCAGGCTGAACAGCCCTGATTAAACGTATTGCTTGAGGCCTTTGAATGGACTTTCTTATCTTTATATTTCTTATGTATATGTCTTTATGTATATATAGATATTTATATAATATAGTAATAATAAGCAAAGCATTTTGCTGTGGAAAACCCCTTTTTACTTATTGATTACAGATACTTACAGAAAGCATAACTGCAGAGATAAAGCGTGTCTAAGCTGCTGCCAAGCTGAGAGTTAAAAACTTAAACTTTTGGCACAAAAATCAAAAGGCCGTATTTCTGTGTATAAATATGTTCTTTATGCACAGCTGCTCAAGTGTTTACACACAGCTATTGAGATGAAAAAAAACTGCGTTTATTATTAAAAAACTGATATTTAATTTATTTAGCACAACTTATTTAAGGTAACTTGTGAAAATATTGCGATTAAATAAAGCTGGTTTGCCACAATGTTGGGTTTCTAAGGAAATTGCAGCAACACTTTGCGTTAAGCAACAAGTGGTATGGAGTTTAGGGAGTAGGCGTTCTATTCTCCATGGAGGCTACAATCGCAAAGGTTATCGATCAATATTATCTATCCCTCCAATTATTGCTTGCGATGGTAAGACTTCGCGACAATGTTTAACTCCAGCTTTATCTAATCGAACGCTTTTTAGGCGTGATGATCACTTTTGTCTTTATTGTGGTAAACAGTTTCCTTATGGCTTGTTAACTCGAGATCATATTATTCCATCTTCGCAGGGAGGTCAGGATAGCTGGCAGAACCTTGTGGCTGCTTGCCAGCGTTGTAATAGCTTTAAAGGAGCACGAACACCAGAGGAGGCGGGGATGGAGTTACTGGCGGTGCCGTTTACGCCGAATATTTATGAGTTTATGTATTTGAGTAATAGGCAGATTATTGGTGATCAGATGGAATATTTGAAGTCGAGGTTTCGGGGTGGGAGTCGGGATTGGCAGGCGGCATAAGCGTAGTGTTAGTTGTTTTGGTTAGTCGATATTCTGAGGTTTTACTTTTTTGTTTGAGTTTTAAGGTCAAAGTCGTCGGGGGTGGCCCGACATGCCAGTCACTTTTTTCAACAGCAAAAAAAGTAACCAAAAATGCCGTAAGCTTAACGGCGAAGCTTAACCACGACGGGTGCATCTC
>DMZE01000263.1:942-2515 GCA_003492055.1 Cellvibrionales bacterium | reverse complement strand
TTCATGCCGAACCAACTCGCAAACACCAGCGGCACAAGAATAAGCAGCCAAATAAATCCGGCGTTATGAATATAGGTTTCAGTGCCGGCGGCTATTTTTCCTATAAGGGTGCCGCTACTGTTTTGTAGCACCATGGCTTCGCCACCAAAAATCGCAAAGGTCATAACCAATGGCACAAGAATTTGCATGGTGGTAACACCAAAATTACCCAAGCCGGCATTCATGCCTAATGAATAGCCCTGTACTTTTTTAGGAAAGAAAAAACTGATATTCGACATAGAAGAAGCAAAGTTACCGCCACCAAAGCCCGACAATAAGGCCAGCAATTGAAACTGCCATAGCGGTGTATTAATATCTTGCAGCGCAAAGCCCGCCCCCGCCGCCGGCAGTATTAATAACGCCGTGGTGAGAAATATTGTATTTCGCCCCCCCGCTATACGAATAAAAAAGGTACTGGGAATCCGTAAAGTGGCACCGGCCAATCCTGCAATGGCCATTAGGCTAAACAATTCAGATTTTAAATAGGGGAAACCAAGGTTAAGCATCTGTACGGTGATAATTCCCCAGTACAGCCAGACCGCAAAGCCTGCTAGCAAACAGGGAATAGAAATCCATAAGTTCCGATTGGCAATAGCCTTGCCTATGCTTGCCCATTGCTGTTGATCTTCCGGATTCCAATTATGTAAGTCGTTAGCCATCTTTTTTTACCTTTGGTTAATCTTTCATTTAGTCATTCGTCTTAGCGACGTATCGTGACAATTTTCGATTCAGTGTTTTCGCCGCTCAATCATGCAGAACTATCAAGAAAATCTATTAACTAGCCATCATGTGGATTCAACTCCAACTCAGGCAAGTAGCGAGGATCACCTCGACTTGGGTCGATCTTTTTATCCATAGCGATAATGACAAAATGCATCCACGTTAAAGCGATGGTGACCAAGATCGTAAGCAACATAAAACAACTGGTCCAAACGCCTATCAAATCATTCATAATGCCGAAGGTAATGGGCAGTACAAAACCACCAAGACCGCCAATTAACCCCACCACACCGCCTACTGAACCAACATGATTGGGGTAGTAAACGGGAATATGTTTATAAACAGCGGCTTTGCCTAGTGACATAAAGAAACCCAGCACCACCGTAAGCAGCACAAAAATCTCTAACGGAATAGTGATGTTGAAATGAATGGGGCCATTAATACCGGCAACGGTATAGTCGGTAGCCGGATACGACATAATTGCAGTACAAAAAATGCTGGCGATAAATGTCCAGTACATGACTTTTCTGGCACCGATAACATCAGACAGCCAGCCACCTAAGGCACGAAAAACACTGCCAGGTAAGGCGTAACAAGCGGCTAACATACCGGCAGTTTTTAATTCCAAACCATAGGCGCCTACGTAATAACGTGGTAGCCAAAGCGCCAGCGCAACAAAGGCACCAAAAACAAAAAAGTAATACAGTGAAAACCGCCACACTTGAATATCTTTTAATGGCTCCATCTGTTTTTTAAATGATTCATGACGAATCCCTTTACGCTTGCGTTCTTCTGAAGCTGGATCATTTTTAGT
>DMZE01000263.1:0-868 GCA_003492055.1 Cellvibrionales bacterium | reverse complement strand
GGTGCGCCAAAGTTAGTGATTGCCGCGCCGACATTACCCATGCCAAAAATACCCAGCGCCGTGCCCTGTCGCTCTTTGCTATACCACTTAGAGACATAAGTAATGCCGACAGAAAAACTGCCGCCGGCCAAACCTAGGCCTAATGCTGCGACAATAAACATGGGATAGGTTGAAACCTTGGTAAGTAAATAAGCAGCAAAAGCGGTGGTGAGCATTTGTAGGGTAAAGACTAAACGCCCGCCGTATTGATCTGACCATATACCTAAAAATAAGCGGCTAAGTGAACCCGTTAAAATGGGCGTGGCAACTAAAATACCGAATTGAGTATCATTTAAGCCCAAATCGTTTTTAATTTTGATACCAATAATTGAAAAAATGGTCCATACCGCAAAGCAAACGGTAAAGGCTAATGTGCTTGCCGTTAATGCCTGTGTTGATTGACTGGATGAAACGTTATGCATAATGAATTCCACTCGGTATTTTCTTGCCAATAATGACAAGTCGATGCTTAGCCGCTGCTAATGCGATAAATATTGAAGAAGTTAAAACAGAGACAATCCAATCCATAGCCAGAACTTATCGGTATCAACCGAAAAATTATCTGCGTTATAAGAGGCGTACTTAATGCCACCCGAATAGTGCTTGTTAAACTTCATACTGGCGACTAGATCGAGCTCACTGCCGTAATCCACAGAGCCTTGATCAGAATCATAAGTATGAAAAACCGCAGACCATTTAACGCCTGCCATTTTGCTACCTATAGACACAGAGGTGTCGACCAAACCCAGAGGCAAAGCAGTTGCAGTAAAGGTACTGACAACAAAGACATCGGCCCAGCCATTGAATTTATGCAGTGTCGCCAGCGGTG
>DMZE01000159.1 GCA_003492055.1 Cellvibrionales bacterium | reverse complement strand
AGAGCAGCGTCTGGATCGTTCAGAATATGCACTGGTGGCTGCTAAGGCGCAATCAAAACGCTTTATAAGCTGGGCACGATTCCGCGATTAAACGGGTTATACTAAGCCGCAATAATGTAAGCCTAGTAATAATGGATAATGTCTTATCTGTTATTGCTAGGTTTTTGCATAACTAGCATCCTTGAACGTGGAAAATATAATAAAAGCGCTATGAGTATTATCAACTCCGATTCAACCAGTTCAGATTCTTCTACCTCTGCCGACGCTAACAGTCACACTGAGCATCGCAGTGATGCCTCAAGCTGGGCGGCTTTAAGCTCTAGTCAGCCTGATGATTTTTTTCAAGGCTGGTTGCAATTGCAGTGCGGGTTTATACCAGGTGCTTATTGTTCAGTGCTGGCATTGCGCCGAACAGATGAACACGGCCAGCTCGCTAACGATTTTGCACCAGCGGCACTATGGCCTGCGGCATCGGCCGATATCGAGCCTTTGTCTGAGCTTATTGAAAACGTGATATCCCGCAAAGAAGGGCTCGTGATTAATCTTGCCCAGCCTAATCAAGACGATGCGTCTGTTAATGGCTCTAACAATATTTCTAGTGTTGGCTATGGCGTTGCCTATCCTATTTTTATAGAGCAAGAAATGGTTGCTGTTGTGGCCGTTGGCTTATTGGCTACAGATAAAAATGCCATTGAATTTGCTATGCAGCAATTACAGTGGGGCAGTAGTTGGATGCAAGTGGGTAAGCTGCGCAGCTCCAACGAAGGCAGCACTCGTTTAAATAAACGTATGTCAGTGAGCATTGATACGCTAGCCAATGTATTAATAGAAGATGATTACAACAGTGCCGTTATGCGCTTTGTCAGTGAGCTATCGATAGCGCTGCAATGTGAGCGTGTGAGCTTTGGTATTAAAGATAAAAAAGGCTTAAAGCTGCAGTTTATTTCTGACAGTGCGCAGTTTGGCGAACGCATGAACTTAGTGCGGGCCATTGAAGCCGTTATGGCCGAGGCAGACGATCAACAATCCATCATTTGTTATCCGCCAGTCTCCGGTTCAGCTTCAACTCTAACTCCAGCTTCAACTTCAACTACAACTACAGCTTCAACTACAGCAGTATCGACAGAAGATAGTCAGCAAGACGAATCTGCTGTTTTACATCAAGAAGATGCAGTTGCTTTAGAAGGAGCGGTAGCTTTAGCACATCAAGTACTCGCGCAAAACTTTAGCGAATGCAGTGTTATGTCGATTCCACTTTATGTGAAATCAGAATGCGTTGCTGTTATTACTTTAGAGCGAACTCAAGAGCGTCCTTTCAGTCAGCAAGACGCCGAGTTTGTCGAATCAGTATCTGCCTTAATTATTCATGCACTTGAGCAAAAACGCTTAAATGATAGAAGCTTGTTTGCTAAAGCGCGAGCCTCTACAAAAACACAAGCGGAACGCTTACTCGGTGCCGGTTATATTGGCCGTAAATGTATTGCATTACTGTTATCAGCGTTTGTTATATTTTTACTCTTTGCCGTAGGTGAGTACCGTCTCTCAACTGATGCCCGCATAGAAACCTCGCTACAACATGTTATTGCCGCACCCTATGATGGTTACATTAAATCATCGCAAGTACGCGCCGGTGATAACGTTACTACCGATAAAGCATTAGCCTACCTTGATGATCGTGACCTACGATTGGAAAAACTTAAAGCGATAAGTGAAAAAGCCAAGTTAGATCGTCAATATCAAGAAGCGATAGCGGCCTATGATAGAGCAAGCATTAAAATTATTGCTGCGCAAACGGCACAAATAAATGCTGAGCTCAGTTTAGTCGAAAGTCGTTTAGCACGCGCCACGCTATACCCCCCGTTTGATGGCCTAGTGATTAGCGGTGATTTAAGTCAGCGCTTAGGCAGTGCTGTTTCAAAAGGTGAGCAACTGTTTCAAGTGTCGCCCCTTAATGCTTTCCGCGTTATTTTATTAGTGCCTGAAAACCGTATCGCCGATGTGCAAATAGGTCAGCAGGGCAGCTTGTTTTTGTCCGCGTTACCTCAGCAGCCAATCAGCTTTACGATTGATCGCTTAACCCCCGTCATTTCCGATGTGGACGGTGGCAGCTATTTTAATGTTGAAGCGAGTTTGTTAACCGGTGATATTGCCTTGCAACCGGGCATGGAAGGCATAGGCAAGGTAGTCATAGGTGAGCGTAAATACGCTGACATATGGAGCCGTAGTTTTCTCGAGTGGTTAAGATTAAAACTCTGGTCATTCTGGGGTTAATCGGAATGATTATTCATTTAATAGCGAAGGCTTTATTACCGTTAATAAACGGTTTAGGTTGTTATGGCTGAGGCACTCTTTAGTCAATCTTGGCACCATGTCGAAGCCATACGCTTTAAGCTACGAAGCCATGCCGATATTCATCGGCATGAATACCGTGGGCACTTGTGGTATGTATTGCAAGATCATGTCACCGGGCAATTTCATCGCTTTACGCCAGAAGCCTATCAAATTATTGGGCGACTGGACGGTGACCTAACACTTCAAGAAGTGTGGGATGCTGTTTGCTTGCGTCTAGATGAAGATATGCCTACTCAAGATGAACTTATCACCTTAGTTTCACAGTTATACAGAGCCAACATTCTTATGGCCGATGTGGCGCCGAACATTGATGATTTGAATAGTCGGCATAAAACCATTCGCCGTAAAAAGTTTATACAGCGCCTAAAATCACCTCTTGGCATCCGTATTCCTCTTTTGGATCCTGATAAGTTTCTTAATAAAACCGCCCATTGGGTAACCCCCATTTTTAGTATTTGGGGCTTTGCCATTTGGCTGGCCGTATTAGTAACGGCAATATTGTTAGCGCTAATCAATTGGCCGTCGCTAATGACTAATACCAGTGACCGCGTGTTAGCGTTAGAGAATATATTTTTAATGGCGCTGGTTTATCCTGTAGTAAAAACCATCCATGAATTTGGACATGCCTATGTGCTCAAAAAATGGGGCGCAGAAGTTCACGAAATGGGTATTATGTTTTTAGTGTTTTTTCCTGTGCCTTATGTGGAAGCCTCAGAAGCGATAGCCTTTCCTAATAAACACCAGCGTATGTTGGTGGGTGCAGTGGGCGTGCTGGTTGAAATATTTTTAGCCGCCTTAGCCATGATTGTTTGGGCCTATGCAGAGCCCGGTACGCTTAGGACTATTGCTTTTAATACCATGGTGATTTCTGGTATATCAACCTTGCTATTTAATGGTAACCCACTACTTAAATTTGATGCTTACTATGTGCTATCCGATTATTTAGAGATACCGAACCTGGCCAGTCGCAGCAATCAATATATTGCTTATT
>DMZE01000236.1 GCA_003492055.1 Cellvibrionales bacterium | reverse complement strand
AGCAATATATTAATGAACCCCATCTTGAACGTGAGAAATTAGGCGACAGTTTACTTGAATATAAAGAAAAAAAACGGATTGATTTGGGCCTAAAGACTACCTTAACGGCTCAACCACACTCGCGATATCACCAGACTCAGCCAAACGAATAAACGCCTCACCTAACTCACCACCTCTATCTTTAGCTGTGGTCCAGCGACTAACACGCTCACTGTCATTATTCTTGAATTGATAAAAATCTTGCCTATCTGGAATCTTGCCACCAGGAAGCGACGCCACATACTCATCACTTGGGCCAATAAGCACCGTATTATCCAATCCCTGTGCAGACACTTTTCGCCATGGCGCAAACTTATCGAACCAGCCCTCAGTTAAATGGGTATAAAAATGCGGATACAATATTAACCCTTGTTTAACGTCAACCAAGTTACTCGGCAATGGATGATAATCTAGCAAGCCACCATCACGATAAACCCCCGACTCCGCACCGGCTATATTGGTTACACCGTGCATCATAGCCGGTATTGATCCCGATGATAAAACAGCTGGAATAAGACTCTCTACCGTTAAGGCAATATGTCGCGTGGTAAAACTATCAGTGCCAGTAAAATCATTGACCGGTTTACCTGTATAGAAAACCGTGCGCTCGAAAGTATTACGAAGATTCTGACGACTCAACATAGAAAGAAAAAGTGCTTTGATCATCGCTACTTTTTGCAGCGTTGTATTATGACTGCCTAATAAACCATTACAGCGCACACTGGCACAATGATAATTAAATCGAGGATTAAATAGAATTTCAGGTATATTTTTTTCGCTTAAAAAAGCATTGAGAATGCGCCGCGTTTCAATATCGACTTTATCGGCAGAAATATCATCGCCGTAATATTGATGAATATAAGCATCGGCCAATTGCGTCATCGCTTCTGCAGGATTACTTTGCGCAGCTGCAGCCAATTTAAAAGCACCTACTGAGGTGCCAAATAAATCAATCGGCTGATCACTCTTAACTAACCACTCAGAAAATATGGCTTTATCTAAACCATAAATCGTTAGCCACTTAGCTGCACCTGANNTTATCCAAACCATATATCGTTAACCATTTGGCCGCACCTGAGGCACCAAAAATTGCGCTAACATCCTGTGGCGCTAAGCCATTCTCTTTTATCTGTCGGTATGCCTTAGCACCCGCTAAAATCTTTATAGGCTCCATAGTAATACTAAAGCGTGTACCCTCCATCCACTACAATACATTCACCACTGGTATAACTCGATGCATCAGAGACAAGATACAAAATGGTTCCAGCCATTTCTTGCGGCTCGGCATGACGCCCCATTGGCACTTCTTTCATCGCTGCATCATAAATCGCTTTATCGTTAAATAAAGCACCTGCAAATTTCGTTTTTGTAAAACCGGGCAACAAAGCATTAACGCGTATGCCGTGTTGCGCACACTCTTTTGCAAATGCTTTAGTCATATTAACCACAGCTGCTTTAGTGATTGAATAAATACCTTGGTAAAGACCCGGCTGCAAAGCATTCACCGATGCAGTATTCACTATAGCGCCACCGCCACCTTCGCGCATTAAACGCCCCGCTTCTACAGACATAAAAAAGTAGCCGCGAATATTAACATCTACCGTTTTTGTATAGGCAGCAAGATCAGTATCTAATATATCGCCAAAGTAAGGGTTGGCAGCTGCGTTATTCACAAGAATATCTAACTTGCCATGCTGCGTTTTAATATGAGCAAACACCTGACTAATATCTTCCATATTGCCGACATGACAGGCAAAAGCTTCGGCACTACCGCCAGCTGCTTTAATCGCATTAGCGACTAACTCGCAGCCATCAATTTTACGACTTGAGACAATAACATGAGCGCCTTGCTCTGCTAACAATTTAGCAATTTCTTCACCAATGCCTCGACTTGCACCAGTCACTAAGGCTACCTTGCCGGTTAAATCAAATATTTTTGTACCCATTAATATTAACTCCAAAAGCTCTTTAGGCTAGAAATTTGAATTATTATCTGCGCGTGATAAGCCATTGATAAAGACTGGGAGATAGACGCTTTACTCCCCAGTGGAACCAACTTGTTTTATGTGGCAATAACATAAACTGATTCGCTTTTACTGCTGAAACTATTTTTTCGGCAATATCTTCGGCTGTCATCGATGATTTTTCCATCTGTTGATCAATTACTTCTTGCTGCCCTTCTTTTGCATTCATCAATGATTCTGATAAATTGGTTCGGAATAAACTAGGACACACTACCGTAACGCCAATATTTTTATGCTTTAATTCTGCGCGTAACATTTCTGACACCGACACCACAGCGGCTTTTGATGCACTGTAGCTGCCCATACCAGGAATGGTGATAAGGCCTGCAATCGATGCGATATTAACGATATGTCCAGCACCTTGCTCTTTAAACGTTCGCGCAAATATTGAGCAGCCGCGAACCACGCCCATTAAATTAATATCCATCGCTCGCTGCCATTCCACCATTGGCACACGATCTATAGCACCTAACGCTGAGACTATACCGGCATTATTAATTAACACGTCTATTTGGGTCCACTCTTCTAGACATCGATCATGCAAGGCTTGAATATCTTCACTCTTGGCTACATTACAATAATGAAAAAAAGCCTGACTGCCTAATGCTTTTATCTCTTCGACGGCTTCATCACCGCGCTCTTGATTAATATCGGCAACGGCAATCTGCCATCCTTGACGAGCAAAGGCTAAAGCTGTCGCCTTACCAAGACCACTACTAGCACCGGTAATAACTACTGTTTTATTATTCATATTAGATGGCTTCGCTATTAACTTTATCTGACGATAGAATAGATGGCAGGCAGCTTAACTAAGCCCTTGCCAGCCTCTAGGTATCATGCATTTAATTTAGTTAAAGGGCAAACCCATCAAGATAATTGTTAGGTATTTATGACTATCAAAATTAAACTATTCGAAGACTAATTAACGTTTATTAATAATCATTTAATATCGCCAATGCTTCGACAGCCTCAAATCAAAAAGTTGCAGTGTGGCAAAGCTCTCACCATTGAATTAAACGGTTACTTTACCGATAAGTACTTCATTCCCTTCTCGTGGATTAACAGGAATGTTTTGCGCTAAGACGAGACTAACAACCACCATGGCTGCGCCTATTAAGAAAACTGCTGAGGGTGATACCAGCCATATCAAACCAAAAATAACAGGAATAACCACCGCTGCAATATGATTAATAGTAAATGCAACGCCGGCTGTTGAGGCTATATCGGCAGGATCTGCTATTTTTTGAAAATAAGTTTTAATAGCAATGGCTAACGAAAAAAACAAGTGATCAAGTATATAAAGCCCCGCCGCCCACTTAGCGTCAGAGACAAAGGCATAAGCCGTGAATACACAGATTAATCCACAGTACTCAAAAGTGAGCGCTCGACGTTCACCCACTCGTCCCACCCAAGCACCAATACGTTCAGCAAAGGCCCAGTTAAAAAGATGATTCACTAAATAAAGCGCGGCAATATCACTAACATCATAGCCAAACTTTTCTACCATCAAAAAACCAGCAAAGACGACAAATATTTGTCGGCGTGCGCCCCCCATAAAAGTTAGCGCATAATAAAGCCAATAGCGTTTACGCATTAACAAATGTTTGCGTTGTACCGTGTGGCCTTCAAATTTCGGAAAAGCTAACCACATCA
>DMZE01000022.1 GCA_003492055.1 Cellvibrionales bacterium | reverse complement strand
GCCTTTGTGACTTTGGGTGGGAATAAGGTTGTAATTTTATCAGATGAGACAGTATCAACATCTCTTGGTGTTTCTTGTGATGCGCAGCTGGCTAATGCCAAACACAAAAATGCTGTGATAATTCGAGTTTTCATATTGTTGATGCCTTTTTATATAGTTAGAGGTATGTGATTCTTATGTAATTAATAATGTGCGTTTTTATTTGAATGGTTTATTTAAATAGTTAGTTTAAATAGTTAATTTAAAAAGTTAATTAGACTGGTTAGCTTGCTCGCATAACCAGTCTAGATAATAGGAGGCTGATTATGCGAGTAAAAATTCCATTAACGCTTTTTGTGCATGCAAGCGATTCTCGGCTTCATCCCATACAACACTGTATTGAGGATCTTCTAATAATTCTGCACTCACTTCTTCGCCGCGATGCGCTGGTAAACAATGCATAAAGAGTGCACCACTGGCCGCATGCGCCATTAAGCTATGATTCACTTGATAAGGCGCAAACACTTCTAGGCGATCATCTTGCTCGTCTTCTTGGCCCATTGAGGCCCAAACATCTGTCACTACAAGATCGGCACCTTTAACAGCGGCGTTAGGATCTTGCATAACGGTGACGCGATCACTGTTTGTTTGTACTAAATCACTGTTTGGCTCAAAGCCAACGGGGCAGGCAACACGTAACGTGAAATCAAATTGTCGCGCGGCATTAATATAGGAGTGACACATATTGTTGCCATCGCCAATCCACGCAACTGTTTTGCCTTTAATGCTGCCGCGTTTTTCAATATAGGTTTGCATGTCCGCTAATAACTGGCAAGGATGAAGGTCGTCAGTTAGTGCGTTAATAACGGGTACGCTAGAGTTAGCAGCAAAGGTTTCAATTTGCTGGTGGGCAAAAGTTCTGACCATTACAATGTCAACCATTGATGAAATAACGCGTGCGCTATCTTCTATCGGTTCACCGCGACCCAGTTGCGTATCTCTTGGTGATAAAAATATAGCGCTACCACCCAGCTGCGCCATACCGGCTTCAAAAGAAATGCGCGTGCGCGTAGAAGACTTTTCAAAAATCATGGCTAACACTTTGCCTGCAAAAATATCACTAACCGGTGATTGCTTTAATTCAATCGCGCGGTTAATAACACCATGAAGCTCATTGGGTGTTAGGTCGAGTAATGATAAAAAATGTCGTGTAGCCATGATTCTCTCGTTGCCTTGTTTTTAAGGCCGTAATGTCAATATAAGGTGTTCGTTAATTTATGCGCTGGTGGTGAATTGTTGAATCAGCGTTGTTAATGTTTCAACTAAGGTGGCTGCGTTTTCATCCGTCATGGTTAATGGCGGTAAAAGTCTAATGGTTGAGCCTGCGGTTACATTAATCAGCAAGCCAGCGTTTAAGGCGTCGCTCACTAGCTGCCCACAGGGACGATCTAACTCTATGCCTATCATTAGGCCGCTGCCACGAATATCGATAATCGCTGGGTTGCTAGCTAACGCTTTTTTAAAGTCGGCTCTTATGCTGTTACCCAAAGCTTCGGCGCGCTTGCAAAGCTGTTCTTTTTCTATAGTGTCAATAACTGCTAATGCAGCGGCAGTAGCGAGAGGATTGCCACCAAAGGTTGATCCATGGGTGCCGGGTGATAATGTTTCTGCTGCCGCGCCTTTAGCGATGCAAGCGCCAATCGGCACGCCATTGCCTAAGCCTTTAGCGGTGGTGACAACATCGGGTGAAAGTCCTAAGCCTTGAAACGCAAAGTAATGTCCGCAACGACCATTACCCGATTGCACTTCATCTAACATAAAGAGCGCTTGATGATTATGGCAAAGCTCTTGCACTTGTAATAAATAATTGGCATCGCCAACATTAATGCCGCCTTCGCCTTGAACGGGCTCTAAAAATACAGCGGCTATATTATCGCCGTGTTCGGCAAATAATTGTTTGGCCGATTCAATATTATTGTATTCGCCATAAACAAAGCCAGCAGGCAATGGGCCAAAGCCGGTTTTCATTTTCTGGCTTGCCGTGGCGGTAATAGTCGCTAATGTTCGGCCATGAAAGCTGCCTGTCATGGTAATAATAATAGGATGGCTATTGCCTTTGTGTGAGGCATGTAAGCGGGCTAATTTAATGGCGGCTTCATTTGCTTCGGCACCTGAGTTACTAAAAAACACCTTGTCCATAGCCGAGATGCTGCAAAGCTTTTCTGCTAGTTGCTGCTGCGGCGTAATATGGTAGAGATTCGAGGTATGCAGTAACAGGTCGGCCTGCTTTTTAATGGCAGCGCTAACGGCGGGGTGAGCATGGCCTAAGTTGGTCACGCTAATCCCGCAGAGCGCGTCGAGGTAGCGCTTGCCATCGGTATCGATAAGCCATACACCTTCACCATGACTAAATGTCACAGGGAGTCGTTGGTAGGTGTTCATTACATGTGTTTTCATTGTCTTTAAGGCTTCAATAGCTATCAACAAGTCGATTTGTGACTTGGGTTAAAAGGTTATGGCTTGGTTTTAAAATAGTAATGAGAATGTCTGCAACCATGGCGAGTCATTTGGCCTGTCATGAAGCTAGCCATAGCAGCATTCGCTAGAATGCAAAAAGGCAGCGAGAGCTGCCTATGCAGGTACAAATACTAGCGTATGAGGGGTTCGAGAGTAAATAGGCAATATGTCACTGCGGCTTATAAATGCAGAAGGTTGAGATGGCATAAATCGCTAGGATGGTCTTTTGTCATTGTTGCTGGCGTAGCCAATTGAAACGCAGATCGTTACAATGCCATTTTTAAGGGTATGGATTGTTTTTAGCGGCAGATTCAGGCGCGCAGTCATATAGCCCCAGATTATCGAATTTAGCTTATTTGGATTCAGATCATTGCTTGTCATTGAGTCAGATCCAAGTGTATTTAATAGCGATGCTAACTAAGCATTAATCAGTAGAGGAATAAAATTAACCATGGATATCATGGACACAATAAAAGACCAGATTGAAAGCAACCCAGTTATTATTTATATGAAGGGTTCTCCTGATCAACCACAGTGTGGATTTTCAGCTCGCACTATCGAAGCCTTAATGGGCTGCGGCAAGCGTTTTGCTTTTGTCGATATTCTGGCTAATCCAGATATCCGTTCAAATTTACCAAAATACGCAAACTGGCCAACATTCCCTCAGTTATGGGTTAAAGGCGAGCTAGTTGGCGGCTGCGATATCGTGACTGAAATGTTTGAAAATGGTGAGTTATTGCCAATGATTACTGCGGCTGTTCCTGATGAAGCGCCAAAAGCCGACGCATAAGGTAATAAATCGTTAGGCTAGCAATACATTTATGCTGCGCTTATGCCGCATAGTAATTGTTGGTTTTAGTGCTAAGATCTATTCATAAGATCTATT
>DMZE01000233.1:3702-18041 GCA_003492055.1 Cellvibrionales bacterium | reverse complement strand
AAGACCCCATGCGCCAAGCGTTGGTGATTCCCAGTTATCTTCAACAAAGCGAATATCGTGGACCTTAGGATCAATACCGATTTCATAGAGCGAGTCTAAATACAATTGTTGGATATTGTCGGGCGACGGTTTTAGCGCTACTTGAAATTGATAATAGTGTTGTAATCGATTGGGATTATCACCATAGCGACCGTCGGTTGGACGGCGGCAAGGCTGAACATAGGCCGCATTCCAAGTTTCAGGACCTATGGAACGCAAAAATGTGGCAGGGTGAAAAGTACCTGCGCCTACTTCCATATCGAGTGGCTGCAAAATGACACAGCCATGCTTCGCCCAGTAGTTTTGTAATGTCAAAATCAATTCCTGGAATGTCAGAGGCTCCTCTGATCCATTAATTAGATTTTTCTTGGTGCTGTTCGTTGCACTGTTATTAGAATCGGACACTGCTTAAAATCACTCATGCTAAGAAATAGGAAAAAGGTAAAACGACACGGCCTTGCAACATCATTTGCAATAATCGAAGTTGCGGCTCTTTAACGCGCGCGATTATACCTTAACGGTGGTTTTTTTCTGCTCTTTTAAATGTGATAGGTAAAACTCATATCTGAAATTATAGGCATTATTTTCGCCAAAATGCCGGAGTAAATAGCACCAGCAATGTAAACACTTCAAGACGGCCCAATAACATGGCTAGGCATAGTACCCACTTTGCGGTTGCTGGAATGTCGCCATAATGGGCGGCGACATCGCCAAGACCCGGACCCAGGTTATTAATACTGGCACCGACGGCGGAAAAAGCCGTTAGAAAATCTAATCCTGTTGCTAGAATTAATAGCATCATAAAAATATAGACCAAAATATAAATAGCAAAGAAGCTCCAAACAGCGCCTATAACACGATCAGAAACCGGCCGGTCGCCAATTTTAATAGGGATAACCGCATTCGGATGCACAAGCCTTACTAATTCTCTGTAACCTTGTTTAACAATTAATAGAACGCGAATCACTTTCATACCGCCGCCTGTGGAGCCGGCAGAGGCACCCATAAAGGCGAGCAAAAACATAAACACAGGAATAAAAGTGGGCCATTGTGTGTAATCACTAGAAGCGAAACCGGTAGTGGTTGCTAAGGATACGACCTGAAAAACACCCTGCACAATACTTTCTTGCCAACTAAAATTCAGTGTGCTGTCGCTAAGCAGTAATAAGCCAGCGACTACAACGGCCATAGCTAATACGTTTATTAAAATATAAAAGCGGAATTCAGCGTCTTTGCTATACACCTTAAGTGAACGGTTATGATATGAAAAATAATGCAAAGCGAAATTAACACCAGCTAACAGCATATAGACCACGGCCACCGATAAAATAATAGGATTATCAAAATAACCCATACTGGCATCATGGGTACTAAACCCACCTATCGCAACCGTAGAAAAACTATGGGCTAATGCATCAAAAGCCGACATGCCAGCAATCCAATAGGTAATACCGCATCCTATGGTCATTAAAACATAAATAGTGAATAACGCTTTTGCTGTGCCAGTAATACGCGGGGTTAATTTATTGTCTTTCATCGGGCCGGGTGTTTCTGCCCGATACAATTGCATACCACCAACACCTAGCATGGGTAAAATAGCTATGGCGATAACAATAATACCAATACCGCCTAACCATTGAAGTTGTTGGCGATAGTAAAGAATCGATTTAGGTAAATCATCAAGACCCGTAATAACGGTGGCACCGGTGGTGGTTAAACCAGATATAGATTCAAAGATAGCATCGGTAATAGAGAGGTTGGGTGCGTCAGATAAAAACAATGGCAGCGCACCGAATAAACCTAGTACCAGCCAGAATAATGCGGTAATTAAAAAACCATCACGGGTTCTTAAAGTGTGTTTAATTTTTCTATTTGGCAGCCAAAGCGCGGCACCTGTTGCAGCGGTTATTGCAAACGCGGAAACAAAAACATGAATTGTGTCATCACCAAACCATAAAGCAAAAGGTATGGGAATAAGCATGGTTAAGCTGAAAATTAATAACAGCAAACCCAGCAGCGCACCTATAATCGAAAAATGCATAAACTAGACAACCTCAATATGACGAGCAAAAAAGCTAAAAACCCTATTTTTATAGTGGCTAATATAAGTAGGTAATATAGTGGCTAAAAGAACCCAAGACCAACTTGAAATAGGGCTTCTACAGCGGGTATTTGCTTTTTGTCCGCCAAAAATACAATAACGTGATCATCGGTTTCCAGCACTACATCACGATGAGCAATAAATACTTTACCGTCTCTCACAATAGCGCCAATCCTAACGCCTTTAGGTGTTTCGATATCGGCCACACATTTACCAACCACTTTAGAGTTTTTACTATCACCGTGGGCAATAATTTCTAAGGCTTCGGCAGCGCCGCGTCGCAGTGAATGCACGGCTGCCATATCACCACGTCGCACATGTGTTAATAAACTACCTAGCGTAATTAACTGAGGCGCAAAGGCGATATCAATATCTTCGCCTTGAACTAAATCAACATAAGCAGGATTGGTAATTAAAGTAATCACTTTTCTGGCGCCTAATTTTTTGGCCAGTAATGAAGACATGATGTTGGCTTCATCATCATTGGTGAGTGCAATAAAGACATCAATGCTGTCAATATTTTCACTGTGAAGTAATTCGGTATCAGAAGCGCTACCATGCAATACGATAGTTTTATTTAATTGTTCAGACAGCGTTTCAGCGCGTTCACCATTTTGCTCAATAATTTTTACTGAGTATTGGTTTTCTATTGCCTGCGCTAAACGTAAACCAATATTACCTCCGCCAGCAATCATAATGCGATTATAGGGCCGGCTTAGTTGTCCAAGCTCACGCATAACGGGGCGAATATTTTCTTTAGCAGCGACATAAAAAACTTCATCGAGCGGTTCTATTTCTGTGGAGCGCTCAGGTTTAATCGCTCTATCGCCACGGAAAATAGCGGCGACACGCGCATCTTGTTTGGGCGTCATTTTTTGGATGTTATATAACGTTTCACCAATAAACTTATCGCCAGCTTGGGCGCGAATAGCAACCAGCTGAACGGCACTGTTAGCAAAATCGATAACTTGTAAAGCACCAGGATATTCGAGCAAGCCGATAATATGTTCAGTAACTAATTTTTCTGGCGCGATAATAACGTCAATGGGTATGGCGTCGTTGGCAAATAAGCTTTTTTGCTCAACATAGCTATTAGAGCGAATACGGCATATTTTGGTGGGTGTGCGGTAAATGGAATGAGCAATTTGACAGGCAAGCATATTGATTTCGTCAGAGCCGGTTACGGCGACTAACATGTCGGCATCTTCTATGCCGGCGCTATGCAGAACATCAGGGTGAGCGGCATGACCATTAATAACACCAATATCGAGCTTGTCTTGTAATTCGCGCAGCCTTGGGCCGTCGCTATCGACAATGGTGATATCCATTTTTTCGTTGGCTAAACTTTCTGCTAATGTGCCGCCGACTTGCCCTGCACCCAATATCACAATTTTCATGTTATCTGCTTTATCTTATTTGCCGGCTGAATGAAATATCACCAACACGGTCATTAAAATGCTATATGTTTAAGCGTACTAAAGCGTGGCAGACTTGCTAAGTCTTGCGTAGAAAAAACCGCCGTTTTTGCCCTTATTTGGTAGTAGTTGGCGTCCTGATCCGCTGATAACACCCCATTGAGCATCAATCGGTAACGCTTTGGCCGAAGGCGTCTGAGTTAAGAAAGCATCAATAACCGCTGCGTTCTCTTCAGGCATTATCGAACAGGTGCAATAGAGGAGTTGGCCGCCGTCTTTTAATAGTGGCCAAAGCTTATTAAGTAGGGTTGTTTGCTGTTCGGCAAACTGCGCTAAATCGCCGGAGCGGCGCAAAAACTTGATATCGGGATGATGGCTGATAATACCGGTGCCTGAACAAGGCGCATCGAGCAAGATGCGATCAAAGGGCTGTTCGTCCCACCAAGTGTCCGTCGCTGCTGCATCAGCAGTAATGCAGCGAGCTGACAATTGGTAGCGAGCAAGATTCTCTTTTACTCTAAGTAGGCGCTCACTACTGCTATCAATGGCGGTTAATTGGCAGTCTGCTGCTGACTCTAGCGTATGTATGGTTTTTCCGCCGGGTGCAGCGCAGGCATCGAGTACTTGCATTGGTCCTTGAACATCGAGCAATAAAGCGGCTAACTGAGCACCGGGATCTTGCACGCTAACCGCGCCTTGCTCAAAGTCGGGCAATTCGCTTACGGCCACCGCTTGTATTAATCGCAGCCCAGATGGGCTGTTGGGATCGAGTTCGGTTTCGATACCTGCAGCAGTTAATTGTTGTTGATAATCATCACGACTATTTTTAGCTAAGTTGACGCGCAGCGACATAGCTGGCGCGCTATTGTTGTAATCGAAAAGCGCCTGCGAATGTTCTGGCCAATCTTTCTTTATTTTCTTAAATAACCAATTGGGGTGGCTGACATCGGCTGCCGGACTCAATGGTTTAGCGTTACTTGGCTCCGCTTGCTGACGTAAAAAATTTCTCAGTACCGCATTCACTAAGCCACTTGCCCACGGCTTCTTCAATTTTTTTGCTGCGTCAACGCTAGCACTAATGGCGGCGTGATCGGGTGTGCGTAAATAGAGTAATTGATATAAACCGGTGAGAAGTAAGGCGTAAATGTCTGCGTCTTTTTGGCTAAACGGTTTTTTCAATAAGGGTTTTAATTGTGCATCGAGTCGATGAAAATGACGCAAGGTACCAAAGCAAAGCTCACGATAAAAAGCACGGTCTTTATTTTCGACGTCAGTGCTCTCATGCGCTTTAGCATCGTTAGTGGATTGAGAATTAGAAAGCGCATCGATATCTGCAGAAAAAGATTCTCCCTGACTAATAACTCGAGCAAGGGCTTTGGCGGCTAGCGCACGCACATCTTTCATTACATTATTGCTCGCTTTCTATAGGCGAGGAAAAACAATCGCCGAGACTAAAAAAATCGGGTCGGCCATTGAGAAGGGAGGCAATATCCATGGCTTTGGCGCCAGGTATTTGCACCATAGAGATTTCAAGGCAACTGTTATGGCATTGCACAGTAATGGTTTTTTTATTAATGGCAATAACACTGCCGGCAATAGCCTTGTTGCTGCTCGGCATTGGCAGAGCTTTAATAATGCGAATACGCTGATCATTTAAAAAAGTATGGCAACCCATGGCAGAGGTAAACGCGCGAATTTTGCGATTAATATGTTCTGCCGATTCATGCCAGTTGATTAAGGCTTCTTTTTTATCTATTTTTACAGCGTAATTACTGTCGCTATCGTTTTGTGGTTCAGGCGCTAATGTTTGAGCATCAATGGTGGAGAGCGTTTTAAATAATAATGGAATACCTAACGCTGTCATCTTGCTGCGCAAGCTGTCGCCCGTTTCATCGTCGGTAATATCACAGGAAGATTTAAATAGCATGTCTCCAGTGTCTAGGCCAATCGCCATTTGCATAATAGTAATGCCGCTGATGGGGTCGCCAGCAATAATAGCTCTTTCGATAGGTGCTGCACCGCGCCAGCGCGGTAATAAAGAAGCATGAATATTAATGCAACCAAACTTCGGCGTATCTAATGCGGCTTGAGGAAGTAATAATCCATAAGCGGCAACAATCATCACGTCGGCATTGAGTTGCGCGAGCGCTTGCAATGCGTCCTCGTCTTTTAATGTCAGTGGTTGTAATACGGGGATATTAGCTTGTTCGGCAATTTTTTTAACCGGCGAAGCTTGCAGTTTTTTCCCACGACCTGAGCGGCGGTCGGGCTGCGTGTAAACGGCGACCACTTGATGTTGGCCTTGATCTAATAAGGCTTGTAAATGGTCTGCTGAAAATTGCGGAGTACCAGCAAAAATAATGCGCAAGTTTTTACCTGTCGATGGCTTAAGTGAATAGCAAGAAAGCGAATAAATAAATTTAGCGGCGCTCTTTTTGTAGTTTCTGTTTTATACGATTGCGCTTAAGGGCAGAAATATAATCAACAAATAGTTTACCGTTAAGATGATCCATTTCATGCTGTACACATACAGCAAGTAAACCATCGGTGATGATTTCAAAGGACTCACCTTTTTCATTTAACGCTTTTACTTTAACGCCAGTCGGCCGTGATACTTCTTCATAGTATCCAGGTACAGATAAGCAGCCTTCTTGATAGCTGTGTAATTCTGGGTCGAGTACTTCAATACTGGGATTGATAAAAACGAGGGGAGTATCGCGCTCTTCAGAAACATCGATAACAACAACTTGTCTGTGCACATTAACTTGAGTCGCGGCAAGGCCAATACCTTCAGCGTCATACATGGTTTCAGTCATATCGCTGATCAATTGCTGAATGCGCGCATCCACCTCTTTGACAGGACGAGCAATCGTTCTGAGCTGAGGATCGGGAAATTCTAAGATATCGAGTATGGCCATGGTTTGTCTATTTCTATTAATAAAATTCAGTTTGCTAATATTCTAATGTTTTGTCTTTGCAGGACTTCACTAACACTTTTAATGGTGAGGAACTTTGGCCCTAATCCGTTTTGTGACGTGAATCAAAATTTGTAACGATGGCGATCACGTTGCTGTGCGGCCAGCCCGCAAAAACCAGTCATGGCCTGCATTTATAGAGAATGCTTACCGTTAAGGCGGGTCATGACTGCTATATTATACAGATCGTGGCTAGAAGATTGCACCGGAAGTTTGCCAGTGTTAACCGAATAATAAACGGTTTTTTTGCAACGATTATCGCTCTTTTCTGTCGCAGTTACTTCAACTACACGATAAGAAGCAGTCACTTAGATCAATATTGGCTTGGAAAGGACATTCAAATGAACAAATTTTGGCTTGGCTTGGTTGTATGTGCCGCCTTTATGCATGGGCAGTGGGCTTTAGCAGCGCTTGAATTGCGCGAGAATCATCCGGGGACTTATACGGTTAAGACTGGCGATACATTATGGGATATCTCAGAAATGTATCTCCAAACGCCTTGGTTATGGCCGGAAATTTGGCAGGCAAATCCGCAGGTTAATAACCCTCACCTTATTTATCCTGGTGATATATTGTCGTTAATCTATTTAGACGGTAAACCTCGCTTAGTGGTGAATCGTGGCTCGGTTAAGCTGACGCCGCAAATGCGTACATCGCCACTGGGAGCGGCTATTCCGGCCATTCCACTCGATGCGATTAGTTCTTTTCTGTCACGTAGCCGAGTCGTCGAAAAGGAGACGCTCGAAATGGCACCTTATGTCTTAGCGGTGTCTGGCAATCGCATTATTAGTGCCGCCGGTGATCGTATTTATGCGCGCGGTGAATTTGATCCAGCAACCAAGTTTTATGGGATTTATCGTGAAGGTGAAACCTTTGTTGACCCTGAAACCCGCGAAAAACTGGGCATTCAAGCGCTTGAAATTGGTACTGGCCGAATTGTTGCCGAAGATGAAGAAGAAGGCGTCACCAGTATTTTATTGAATAGCAGCAGCGAAGAAGTCCGTATTGGCGATCGATTTTTAGCCTTTGCCGATGAAGAAGTGAATTCAATCTTTTACCCTAAAGCCCCTAATGATGATGTTGATGGGGTGATTATTGCTGTTGAAGGCGGCGTAGCCAGTATTGGTCGCTATGATGTTGTGGCGATTAATCGCGGTGAGCGAGAAGGTTTGGCCACCGGTGATGTATTGGGGATTAACCAGGCAGGCAAGACTATTCGCGACAGAGTGGGTAAAGGTCGAGTGAATTTGCCCAGTGAGCGCGCAGGCTTGTTAATCGTTTTTAAAGTATTTGAAAAATTGAGCTACGGTCTTATTCTTGAAGCCGAGCGACCGTTGTCTGTTTTTGATGAGGTAACTAATCCTTAAGTAAATAAAAATTATTGAGAGTCTAAACGGTAGATTCTCAATGATGGACTCAGCACTCTTCCCCTTAATATGATCAAGGATGATCTTATGAATAACGCTATTTCTGATAAACAATCAGCAGCTATTTGGCTGCCTCGCAGTGAAACCTCCTCTAGTTCGAAATCTAATATTAATGATGACTGCCCCTACTCCCGTGAACAGTTAACGGCGCTTATTGCGCTTCAGCATATTGATGAGCTAGGACCGGTTAGCTTGTCATTGTTATTAGCCAAAGCGGGCTCTATTGATGCATTAATAGGGGGGGCGATTGATCCTCTGGAAGTGGCGGGTTTACGTGCCCCCTGCCGTCAAAAATTACAACGATTTTTGAAGGATCCTCGTGGTGTTAAGCAGTGGCAATTAGCTGAGCAAAGCTTAGATTGGTTGGTTCAAACGGGTAGCCATGTGCTGGTTCGAGATGATCCACGCTTCCCATCGCTATTGAAGGAATTACCCGACTGCCCGCAGATGATTTATTTAGCAGGGCAAATAAATACTTTTAAATCAATGTCTATATCGATAGTTGGCACTCGCAAACCGAGTCCGGGTGCGCAGCAGTTTACTGAGCATTTAGCGGCCGAGTTATCAAATGCAGGTTTGTTAATTACTAGTGGTATGGCAACCGGTATTGACGCGGCGGCACACAGAGGGACACTGAAAGCGGGCGGTAAAACAACGGCCGTTTGGGCGGCAGGATTGGATGTCGTTTATCCTAGAAACCACCAATTACTGGCAGAAAAGATTCTCGAAAATGGCTGCGTGATTACCGAAATGCCATTGGGCACGGCAGCAAAGCCGGTTTATTTTCCGCGGCGAAATCGCCTCGTTTCTGGCATTAGTTTAGGCGTGATTGTCGTGCAAGCTGCGCTTCCGAGTGGCTCTTTAATTACGGCTAATTATGCTGCCGAACAGAACCGAGAAGTGTTTGCTGTGCCTGGCTCCATTCAAAATCCCTTAAGTGCTGGCTGCCATCAGTTAATAAAAGAGGGCGCCACATTAATAGAAAGTGCTGAAGATGTGTTAACCGCTATTAAGGCATTACAGCTTGCTCAGGGGTTAACTTCGGCGCAAACTGAAAGCGATAAAAAAGCTGATGAGATGGCGTTAAAGCAAGCTGAAGCAGAATTGTTAGCGGGATTATCTGCCGAAATGCGCATAGTGCTAGAGGCTATTGGCTATGATCCGGTGCCATATGAGCTTATTGAGGCGAGAGTAGAGCGAAATGTGGATACCTTGAGCGCGATATTGGTGGATTTAGAGCTTCAAGGCATCGTTACCGTGGTCGGAGGGCTGTATAGCCGATAATATCGATAGATAGCCTTTTGACGCTTGAAACCTGCCTCATTTTTCTGTAATTTGCGCGGCTTCTTAAGTATAAATATTCGGTTTTAATAAATAGTAAATATAGAGAGTAATGTCATGAGTGAAGTTTTTGTTGCCATATTAATGGGTTCAGATAGCGATTTACCGCAAATGCAGCCAGCTATTGATACCTTGGCTAAATTTGCGATTCGTACAGAAGTCAAAGTATCTTCAGCGCATCGAACGCCGCAGGCAACCCATGACTATGTGACCGGTGCTGACCAACGTGGATGTGGCGTCTTTATTGCCGCTGCTGGTATGGCCGCGCATTTGGCCGGTGCTGTCGCTGCTAATACGACTAAGCCCGTTATTGGCGTGCCTATTAATGCTTCGCTTCAAGGAATGGATGCATTGTTATCGACGGTTCAAATGCCAGGTGGAATTCCAGTGGCAACAGTAGCAATTGGTAAAGCGGGCGCAAAAAACGCAGCTTACCTAGCGGCGCAAATACTTGCGACGGCTGATGCGGATCTTGCTGCTCGCGTTAAAGCTGAGCGTGCAGAGTGTGCTAAAGCTGTTGAAGCTAAAGATGCTGCACTTCAGGCTCAACTCGCCAAATAATTGCTTATGAGTGCGCCAGGCCGTTGGCAGTTAGAAAAAGCCTTATCTGCACTCAAGCATGGTGAAGTGATTGCCTATCCAACGGAAGGGGTCTGGGGCTTAGGCTGCGACCCTTTCAATGCTGATGCAGTTGATCGTTTGTTGGCATTAAAAAATCGGCCAATGGACAAAGGTCTTATTCTCGTGGCCGCCAATCTTAATCAACTCTCGCCCTTACTGTCGTCCCTGTCTGATGCGCAGCTTTCTCAGTTAAAGCAATCCGTTAGCAGCGATAATACGAAGCCATCAGCTGACTATCGACCAACAACTTGGTTAATACCAGCAAATGGCCATATTCCTTATTGGATTACCGGCGCGCATGATACTGTGGCAGTGCGTATTTCTAAGCACCCTATGGTTGCCGCGCTTTGTCAGGCCTTTGGCGGTATGATCGTCTCGACATCAGCTAATCCCACTAAGCAAGCTCCCGCATTAACGCAGCTGGCTACACGACATTATTTTGGCAAGCAGATTCCTGTTTATTTAAGTGGTAAGGTAAATCGTAGTGGTGTGACTTCAGCAATTCGCGATTTAGTGACAGGCGATGTTTTACGTTAGACTTTGCGCTATTAATTAGAAGCATTACCCCGTACTCAAAATACAAAATTCAATTAAACACCAGCCCATTGGGAGCAAGCATTGAGCACCATTGATAAACAGGCCGTTCAAACCTTTTTGCTCGACTTACAAAATCGTATTTGTGATCGTTTTGAATCGCTGGATGATGGCGCAACATTTGTAGAAGATGCTTGGGATAGACCGCAAGGGGGCGGCGGTAAAACTCGCGTTCTTAATAGTGGTACTCTTTTTGAAAAAGGCGGCGCCAATTTCTCACATGTGTTTGGTGATCAGCTACCACCTTCGGCAACAGCTAATCGTCCGGAATTAGCCGGTCGCTCTTTTGAAGCTTTTGGTGTGTCGGTTGTGATGCATCCGAACAATCCATTTATTCCTACCTCCCACGCTAACGTTCGTTTCTTTATTGCTGAAAAAGAAGGTGAAGAACCTGTTTGGTGGTTTGGTGGTGGATTTGATTTAACACCGTATTATGGCTTTAGCGAAGATTGTATAAGTTGGCATCAACGGGCTAAACAGGCATGCGACCCGTTTGGTGAAAAAGTGTATGACGAATATAAGCAATGGTGTGATGATTATTTTTATTTAAAGCATCGCAACGAGCCACGAGGCATTGGCGGTTTATTTTTTGATGATTTAAATGAATGGGGTTTTGAAAAGTCCTTTGAATTTATGCAGAGTGTTGGCAATGCCTATATTGAGGCCTACAGTGATATTGTGAGTCGACGAAAATTGACTGAATTTACAGAGTCGCATAAAGCCTTTCAGCGTTATCGACGCGGCCGCTATGTTGAATTCAATTTGGTTTATGATCGAGGCACTTTGTTTGGATTGCAATCAGGCGGGCGTACGGAATCTATTTTGATGTCGATGCCGCCAGAAGTTAATTGGCACTATGATTATCAAGCGATACCGGGATCTGTAGAAGATGCTTTATATGAGCAGTTTTTAAAACCTAGAGATTGGCTTGCGCCTGCTGTATAAAATAAATTTTTATAGCTGCGTAAAGCAATAACAATTGAGAGCGAAGAAAATAAATAATGAACGATGTAAATAAAAATTCTTACGCTGTGTTTGGAAATCCAATTGAGCATAGCCGATCGCCGGATATTCATCAGCAGTTTGCTGAGCAATTAAAACAAGCGATGAATTATCAGCGGCAGCTTGTGGCGCTGGGTGAGTTTGAAGTCAGTGCTCGCGCTTTTTTTGACAGTGAGGGTGCGGGTTTAAATATTACCGTACCGTTTAAATTAGACGCTTATCAGTTTGCTGATCAATTAAGTGAGCGAGCGCGACGCGCAGGTGCAGTGAATACCTTAATAAATAAAGACGGCATTATTGTTGGTGATAATACTGATGGCTGTGGTTTGTTAGCCGATTTGCAAAGTAATTTGCAGTGGCCTATTGAGCGCGCCAATATTTTAGTTTTAGGTGCGGGCGGCGCTGTGCGCGGCATTCTTGAACCGTTATTATTGGCTAAACCAGCATCCATTGTGATTGCTAACCGCACGCTTGAAAAAGCCGAGCAATTAAGTCGCGCTTTTCAACCGTTGGCTAACGATGCTGGCTGTGAGTTAAGTGCTAAGCAATATGATGAGCTGACAGAGCCTTTCGATATTATTATTAATGGCACTAGCGCAAGTCTCAGTGGTGATACTCTGCCATTAGCGAATGAATGTTTTAACGGTGCTTGTTGTTATGACATGATGTATGCAAAGGGACCTACGCCTTTCTTGCAGCTAGCCGCTAAGCAGGGAGCAAGAAAAATTGCTGACGGTTTAGGTATGTTAGTTGAGCAGGCAGCAGAATCTTTTAGACTTTGGCGTAATGTAAAGCCAGATACGCATGCGGTTATCCAATCTATTCGCAATAGTTTATAACACGTGAATATAATTTCTCTAAACGCTTTTTTTAAGAGCGCCTTTTTCCTTTTATTATTTTTTACTTCAAAGATAATGGCTTCTGTTGGGCTTTTTGTTGAGTTGCCGAAAGTGGGTTTAAAGCCATCAGAGTTAGCGGTAGTTTATATTAAGGGAGATAAAAAAAGCGAAGACATTGCTTACTATTATCAGCAGCATCGTAAAATACCGTTTGAGAATATTATTGGTATTTCATTGGATGCGAATAAAACCGTTATTGGACCCGGTGAGTTTGCTGTGCAAAAAAAATTATTGGATGCTAAGTTAGGCGATAATATTCAGGCATTGGCGTTGGCGTGGGAAAAGCCGTATCAGGTTGGCTGTATGAGTGTGACAGCGGCATTTACTTTTGGCTATAACGTTGCCTATTGTGCAAGCGGCTGCACAAAAACACGTACCTCGCCTTATTATAATTCTATGAGTGTTGCGCCTTATCGTGATTTTAAAATGCGACCCACCATGATGCTCGCTGCAAAAAATACACAAGAGGCGACTCAGTTAATTGATCGTGGTATTGCCTCCGATGACACGCAGCCATTGGGGCGAGCCTTTTTATTGACGACGTCAGATAAAACACGCTCAGTTCGTAATGTTTTTTTTGACGAGGTAAACAAAAATTTTAAAGATACATATGATTTACATATTTTAAATTCTGATGGAATAAAAAATCGCTCTGATATTTTATTCTATTTTACGGGCGCGGTAGCTGTACCGCATTTAGAGACGCTTTCATTTTTACCTGGCGCAATGGCCGATCATTTGACCTCGGCAGGTGGTCAGTTAACTGATTCTAATCAGATGAGTGCAATGCGATGGTTAGAAGCGGGGGCGACGGGCAGTTATGGCTCGGCTATAGAGCCTTGTAACTTTGTGCAAAAATTTCCTAATCCTTTGTTGGCCATGTGGCATTATGGGTTTGGTGCGACAATGCTTGAAGCTTATTGGAAAAGCGTGCATATGCCAGGGCAGGGAAATTTTATTGGTGAACCTTTAGCGTCGCCATTTAATGGTTATCGTTTGCTAAGAAAGGTAAATCATATAGAGGTACGCTCACCTATTTTACGCCAAGGCCGTTATCGGATTACCGCAAATGAAGATAGCTTGTTAGGTCTTAATACGCCGAGTTATTTACGGTCTATGAATCAGATTTCTATTCAGTCCATAACACCTTATCGCCGTCATCTTGTGTTGAAGCCGCCCTACCATGTGCACTATAAAATTGAACGCTTATGATGGTGGCGCTACAACGAATAATTAGCCCGTTTTTATTATTCTTGACGATATTGGTCTTTTAGTTTTACATAGTTTGCAGTGGTATAAAGAAAAAAGCTTTTCTCTTTTTCAGTTAATGGGCGAGCAGGTTTGCACGGCGAGCCCACATAGAGAAAGCCACTTTCGAGATGCTTGCCCGGCGGCACTAAAGCATTGGCACCAATAATAACTTCGTCTTCAATTACCGCGCCGTCCATCACAATGGCACCGTTACCAATTAATACACGGTTGCCTACTGTGCAGCCGTGCAATATGGCACGATGGCCAATGGTGACATCATCGCCAATCGTTAATGGCCAGCCGGCTTCGTTATAACTACTGGCATGAGTGATATGCAATACTGATCCATCTTGAATGCTAGTACGTTTACCTATACGTATGCGATGCATGTCGCCACGAATAACGGCATGAGGCCAAACCGAGCAATCATCGCCTAAAACAACATCACCAATAACAACGGCGCTTTCATCGACATAAACAGCATTGCCTAATTCGGGTATGGTGTTTTGAAAAGAGCGAATATTCATTGAGTTTTACTCTGCTAATTTGGCGTGAGTTTAATGGCTGGAATTTAATGCTTAGGGAGCCAGCCAGACGATTATATCCAATAACTGTTGCCACTGATATGATGGCAAATGTTCTGACTAATAAGAGAATGATTAAGAAACGAGAGA
>DMZE01000233.1:0-3697 GCA_003492055.1 Cellvibrionales bacterium | reverse complement strand
CAGTGTAAGTTAGCCGACAAAATCTTTATTTATCTCAACGATAAAGACGATCAATGGCGTGCTTGTGCGAGCTGTGATTTCGAAGAGTCATTAGCGGAGGCCATTGCATCGCAGCAAGAAGAGATACCCACGCGTGTCAATCAAAACCGTTTGGGTGAGCAGCCGTTGGCTCATGAAGTAGCTGTTGAAGCCGTCAAGTTTATTGATCCAAAATAAGTTTATATTTTTCGCAATAATGCGGGGTAAACCATGGCTAGGCTAAGACCGCGAGCAAGATTAAAACAAATAAACGCAAACCATAAGCCGTGATTCTGCCAGCCCTGCGTGAGCCACCAAGTAGGTAAAAATACAATAACCACCGAAAACCACATGGTGAGATGCATTTGTCGCGTCTGCCCTGCTCCAACAAAAACACCGTCGAGTAAATACGCCAGCATGCCTACTAACGGCATAAGCACTAGCCAAATCATATATTGCTTAGCGAGCAGCATGATATCGGGCATATCGCTGAGCAAGCCAATAATTGCGTCTCCTATAAGTAAGAAGCTTGCGCTGAATAATAGAGCGGTTGCGGTAAGCCATGCGGCGCAGATTTTCACGCAGTGAATAAAGGCTTTTCGCTGCCTGCTACCGGTTGCTTCTCCGCAAAGGACTTCGGCGGCATAACTAAAGCCATCCATAACATAGGCAGAAAAGAACACCAGCTGTAATAAAATAGCATTGGCGGCTAAAACTGAGTCACTGAAGCTAGCGCCTTGAGCAGTGAAAAAGTTAAAGGTAAAAAACAGCAGTAGTGTTCGTACAAACAAATGAGCGTTCATCGCTAATATTTGTTGATAGGCTTTGAGTGAAAGCCAGCTCCTCCACTGTCTGAGCGTGCTTAATTGCGTATTTCGGGCAACAAAGACTAAACCGAGAGCTAAACCTGAGTATTCGGCAATCACGGATGCCATGGCGGCACCTGCACTGTTCATGTCCATGACGACTATAAACAGCGTATCCAAAATAATATTAATGAGGTTAGTGAGTAATATAAGTGCTAATGCGGCCTTGGTTTTCTTGAGGCCTATTAGCCAGCCGGAAATCGCAAAGGTCATCATGGCTGCTGGGGCCGAATAAAGACGGATACGGATGTATTCGGCGGCTAGGCCTGCAATATTCTCGCTGGCGTTCATGATTACTATGATGGAATCAATTAACCAAGGAATGGTAAAGGTGAGAATTAAGCCAAATAACGCTGCTATTAATAAAGTGCGATAGATAATGTTGTCGGTGTTAGCGCCGTTAGCACCTATATCTGCGCTATTTCGGGCTCGGCCGACACTTTGTGAGACTAAGCTGGTGGTGCCCATTCTTAAAAAGCTAAAGCTTAAGTACAAAATGGCAATAACATGCGCGCCTATGGCGACGGCGGCCAGATAGCGAGGATGGTCTAAATGGCCTAATAAAGCGGTATCGACCAAGCCCAACATGGGAATAGATATGCCACTTAATATCATTGGCCAGGCAATGGCCCAGACTTTAGCGTTGCTAGCCTCGTGGTTGGGATTATTCTCTATATTGTTGGAAATCATCATTAATTGTGAACGAGAAGGCCTAGTATTGCGTATATTTAAGCGTATCAAAAACTCGTCTAGGGCAAGACTAATGATTGACTGAGCTAATAAAAGAACAAAATAACGGATTTTGGTCGTTTTTGTCAGTTTATTTAAAAACAAAGAGTTAGCTTCACTCATTATTGCTAAAAGATAATGGTATTTCTGCGGACATCCGTGGGTGATGATTAATATATTGTTCGCTAGATAGTGCGATATTTGTTTCCTTTGTTATAATCGCGGCGTTTTGTCGCACACGATTAGTTGTGCATCAGCTTATTCCAGCATGGCGCTAGGTAATGGCGCAGTCTTAAGTAAGACGTACCGAACTGAGACAAAAGATATCGCTATCGGTAGAACAGCCGGTCGATATTATCTTGTCTTAGAAACTAGGTGTCTGTGCTGAGCTGGATGAAAGAGGTTTTATAGGTGTTAGGCGGCTGTTTTGGCGTGCTAGCACTCGATTGATATAGCGTCAGTCGATATTTATTAGTTATATATGTGTGTTTTAGGAGATGGTGGATTATGCGTTTAATAGGCAAACAGCTTGCAAGTAAGCTTTTGTGGGTGTTGGGACAGGTATTATTACTGCCAACCCTACTAATGACTAGCGTTCAAGCTTTTGGCGCCAGCGATGCAGTGGTTGATGAAGCCCAGCGTTGGGGTCTAAATATGACTGAAGGCGTAACTGCCGTAAGCCATGAAATATACGACCTTCATATGCTGATCTTCTGGATCTGTGTTTGGATTGGTGTTGTCGTATTTGGTGTCATGTTTTATTCCATGATGATGCACCGTAAATCTTCGGGTGCAGTGCCGGCTAAGTTTCATGAAAGCACCGCCGTTGAGCTAGCTTGGACATTAATCCCTGCGCTTATTTTGGTGTTAATGGCCATTCCAGCGACGTCTTCGTTAATCAAAATTTACGATTCTTCAGAAGCTGAAATCAATATTAAGATTGTCGGTTATCAGTGGAAGTGGCAATACGAATACTTAGGTGAAGATGTGAGCTTCTTTAGTAACCTCACTACGTCACAAGATGAAATTTATGGTCTTGCGCCAAAAGGTGAGCATTATCTCCTTGAAGTCGATGAGCCATTAGTTATTCCTATTAATAAGAAGGTCCGTTTCTTAATTACTGCGAATGATGTGTTACATGCTTGGTGGGTTCCTGCCTTAGCGGTTAAGCGTGATGCGATTCCAGGTTTCGTGAATGACGCATGGACCATTATTGATGAGCCGGGTATTTACCGCGGTCAGTGTGCTGAGCTTTGTGGCAAATCGCATGGCTTTATGCCGATTGTGGTTCACGCCATGGAAGAAGCCGATTATGCAAATTGGTTAGCAGGTAAAAAAGACGAAGCCGAAGAGTTAAAAGCGGCGATGTCGCAAACGTTCACAATGGATGAACTGTATGCTCGCGGCGAAAAAGTTTATCAGGCGAATTGCGTGGCTTGTCATGGCGCTAATGGTGGCGGTGGTCTTGGACCATCCCTTGTTGGCACCGGTATTACTACAGGCCCAATTAACGCGCATATCAATGTGATGGTCAACGGTGTTGCTGGTAATGCAGTCATGCCAGTCTTTGGCAATCAACTTAATAATATCGACTTAGCATCTGTTATTACCTTTAAGCGTAATGCTTGGGGTAACAACATGGGTGATCAGCTTCAGCCAGTCGACATTTTAACTTTCAAGAAAAATCAATAAGGAGCACCGAAGATGGGTGATCACGGTCCGGCAAAAGGTTTTGGGCGTTGGTTATTTACAACTAACCACAAAGATATTGGCTCAATGTACTTATGGTTTAGTTTTGCCATGTTTCTTATGGGCGGCGTATTTGCGCTAGTCATTCGAGCTGAGTTATTTCAGCCAGGTTTACAATTAGTTGAGCCTGAATTTTTCAATCAAATGACAACCATGCACGGTCTCGTGATGGTGTTTGGTGCTGTTATGCCAGCGTTTGTTGGCTTAGCGAACTGGATGATTCCAATGATGGTTGGCGCGCCAGATATGGCCCTGCCACGCATGAACAACTGGAGCTTCTGGATTTTACCGTTTGCCTTCACATTGTTGGCATCAACGTTATTAATGGAAGGTGG
>DMZE01000270.1 GCA_003492055.1 Cellvibrionales bacterium | reverse complement strand
CTTGACTGGTCAGGGTTATCACGACCATGCTTGGTGTGAATAAGAGGAATACGATTAAACAGTAAGGGTATCGCTAAAGCGGCATAAAAATGCGGCACGCTATTGTGGCTATGAATAACATCTACATTAAGTGATTTAACCAGTTTGGCAATTTTTATGGCTAAGGAGAATCTTAGCCCTGGCGTTTTATTTAGCGTAATTATCTCAATATTTTCATCCGCTAATTGATAAGCGATATCGCCCTCATGCTCAAGACAAACTAAAGTAATACGCAGGTCTTTTTTCAGTAAACCTTGGATTAATTGAATAACCATTCGTTCTAGACCGCCCATATCTAGGCTTAGAACAATCATCATAATATGTGGCTTTGAATTTTTCATAAATACTCTTTTTTCTGACTCAATTTTTTAGTGCTAACTGACATTAGCCTAATGCGTATAAAAGCATGGCAAGAAAATAAAAGCCGATAACACTGCCTAAAGTAAATATAAGAATCTTTCCCCAGTGTTGAGATAGGCATACCTCTGGAAAGTCTCGCCATTTAAGTGTCATATTAATGTAATGCGCAACGATTAATGCATACATCGTATAGAGAAATATGTTGTAGCTTCGGCTTAAGAAAAACGTTGCCAAGCAAAATCCGCTTAAGCAATATAAAAAGGTAATGCTCAGATTTTTATCCTCATTAAAATCTTCGAGGTCTTTAGTCGTTACATGGTTATTTCCATTACTATTGTCTTTATTAGCAGAGGATGGAGGTGCTTTTGTCAGTTCAAAAAAAGCCAGACGAATCACCATAATTAATGAAAGAATCATTAACGAGTTCCAAACAAAGTAGCCCGGGATTCCCAGTTCTGCCATAGCCAGTACCCAAGTATTATGGGCAGTACGATAATGATGAATAACAAAGCCACCCACGCCCACGCCAAATATTGGGTTATCGCGAGTCATGTAATATCCTTCTTCCCAGGCATCAACGCGGCCCTTTGCTGAGGCTTCACCAGGATCAATTTGGGCAACGCGTGAGTTCAGTCCCATAATAATAACGAGTGCGGCGGCAGCAATACCTACAGAGATAATAAGGCCGAATTTTCTGGCCGCTAATAAAGCGACAAGCGCCGCTATGCCCAAGGTGGTACCGCGTGATTCAGTTAAGTAAACAGCGTAGAGAATAATGCCAAGGGCAAGTAAATAGACGAGACGAAAAAAAAAGTTGCTGCGAATCATTAAATAAATCAACATGGGAATAACGGTTAAAAAGAATAAACCCATATCGTTAGGATCGGCAAAAATGCCGATATAACGAATTCGTCCTCGGATGGTATCCATGCCCGTCCAGCCAACACCCTCAATGGATTGCTGAATTCCATGCAATGCCATAATGACTGCAGAGAAAACCATGACTTTAAAAATGCCGCGAAATTTCTGATTATTATCCATGGCATCAACAATCAGAAAATACAAAATAACAACCGGATAAAACTTCGCAAACACCGTCATTGCATATTCGCCATTAATCTCAATAGCGGTTGATAATGTCATCGATAGTAACAGCAAGGGCATTAGCTTATGTTGCGATGGGCTGGCGAAACTGCGCTTATTCGATAACCATGCGATGACGGCCATAATAAGCAATGCAGGCATAATGGGGATGCCACTAAGGGACGGCATGTACTCATGGAAACGTAAGAGAACAAACACCAAGTAAATAAGCAGTAAGTAATACGACGCCGAACCTCGATCACTCTTTTTTTCGTGATGACGTAGAGGGTTGCTGCTATTTGTGTCAGTATTGATTGTTGTCATTGGGCGCTATCAGCATATATTGTTAAATGGCTCTCAATAATGCTTTCCCATTGAGCGAATTCAACGGATTGTGCAATCAGCTTTTTATCCCATGCTTTTGCTAAACAACAGATCAATGCTTCGGCGAGCTTGTCGGCTTGATTCGCTGGCACCAATAAGCCGTTTTTATTGTGCGTGATCACTTCAGGTATACCGCCGACATTGCTAGCCACTACCGGCAGCGATTGTGCCAGCGCTTCAAGAATGACATTGGGTAAACCCTCCATATGGCTTGGAAGACAAAGCAAGTTCGCTGCGTGCATCCACTGCGCAACAATCGTTTGCGGCTGTGGGCCTATAAATATCACTGATTCACTTATGCCAAGTGCCTCAGCACTGTTTGATAATGACTGCAGTAAGGGGCCTTCGCCAATAAGGACTATGACGAAACCTAGGCGCTTCTCTTTTTTTAGTATTGATGCAGCCTCTAGTAATATTTCCAGACCTTTTACAGGATGCAAGCGGCCCACAAATAAGACGATTTTTTTGCTGGTATCCAGCGCTGAGCTGCTGAGTAATTGGTCGCTAACAATGTCATGGTCATTAGTCGTCTTACTATCACTGCTTACAGGCTGCGCTTTAAATGTTGTTCGGCAGACACCCGTAGGCACCCAATGCACTTTGTTTTTATTAACCCCGTAGTGAATAAGTGTTTTAACTAGATCTTTACTGACACCAATAACAGTCGCAGCTCTATGCAATGCCCAGAGGCTTTGCTTTCGCTTTAGAGTAACTTGCATTTCTTTATTTACGTCTGAGCCCAGCGCGGTGATGACGTTAGGAATGTTTAGCCATTTCGACAATAGTGCAGCAGCGACACCGTCGGGGTAAACACCATAGGCATGCAGTACATCAATGGCGTTAGTGCTATGAATATTCTTGACTGTTTTTCGACAGGCTAGAGCTATGCTTAGCGCATTTAAATAACGAAAAATAAAAGGAACCGTAAAAAAGGGTAGGTAGTGTATTTTAATATTACCGTCGATATGCGTTTTAGGTATTGTTGTCCAGGGCTTTTTTTCGGGAAAAAAGCTTAGCAATATTTTGGATTTTGGAAACCATGGCGTTGGACATATAACGGTAACCTGCGATTGTTTAGCAAGCGCTTTGGCAAATTGCGCTGTAAATGCGCCTTGAAAAGGTAAGCTGGGTTTAGGGTATTCTAAACTCAATACCATAATATGTTTTTTCATCGAGAGCTGTTCCCATACCCTTAGTGGATAATGTCACTATTATTTTATTTTCTTTAAAAAATCTCAGGCAAATACAGCATTAATTTAAACTCTTCATTGCTTGTGTATCTTTCTACATGCAGTCTTGCTAAGGAGTATTTATTTAGCGCATTGGCTTTGTTGTTACCTGAAATATAGGACAGTCCATATTCATAGCCGGCTGTCTCTGATATTTTTTGAACCTTTTCTGTGAATGCATTACGCCCACCGACAGGATAGGCAATAGTCCGGCATACTTTCTTAGTCATAGTCTCTATGGTGTTTTTAGAGTCTATAATTTCCTGTTGCATTTCTTCGTCAGTTAGCCGGGAAAGAATAGGATGTGATACAGCATGTGAACCTATTTCCATATTATTTGATGCCATTTCATTGATGTTTTCCCATGTCATAGGAAGCTCAGAAGCAGGAATAGCATAGGCTCTAAAATCAAGTTCACGATAAAGTGATTCAATAGCATTAAGCCGTTCTGAGTTAGGGATTTCCTTCAGCTGGTTAAGGACTAATTGAATAGCTTTTTCTTTATTTTTTTTGCTGGGTTCAAAATCATATGTGGTATCGGCAATACTAAAAGATAGTTTTTTTGCCACCTTAATGGCATGAACCACTTCGTTAAACCAAAAGGTTTTATCAGCACCTATATAGCCCGTCGAAATATAAAAAACTGCTGGAATATCGACACTATCTAAGAGTCTATAGGCATTGCTATAGTTGTCAGAAAAGCCATCGTCAAAGGTTATAATCAGCTCTCGGCCTGTGAGTGGTTTATTGCTAGCTAGTCGCTGGGATAATTCAGCAAAGCTAATAACGTCATAGTGTTTTTTTAAGAAATTAATTTGCCACAAAAAAGCATCTGAGTTGGCACTAATCAGTTCTTCGTCAAAGAGATAACTTTCATCATCATGCGTATCGAGAATTCGATGATAGGCCAAAATGATGACTTCTTTTTTAAATAGTCGCCTAAGCCTAATAAATAATCCGCCTATACCCAACCAGCTGGTGGCTATTGCTAATAATTTCTTCTTCATAATGTCTTTATGGCCAACCTTATAAAAATCCATAGCTTAAATAAATTCGCTTAAATGTGATGACAGAGAATAGATATTGATTCTATTTTTGTCTAAGAGCTTGCTGCGTTATATAAGCCTTAACAACATTATTTAGCGTTTCCTTTTCGATATTGCAATCACTCATACAGCTTGTGGAAAATAATACGATCATCGGCATTTTAGTCGTGGCCAATAAATACTTCGCTTGGCGCATTTTAAAATTGAGTGCAGAAGGGGTGGAATAGTCGCCCAATTGATAATGGTAAAAAACGATTCTTGCTACACCGTTGGATAGGCTCACTCCTTGCTCAATATTCCACTGTCCTGTTTTGTCGATGGAATAACTCATTTCAGTATATTCAGACATCGCAAGGACTTCGTTAGTTCGGCTTATTAATTCTCTTCCTTGCTCTTCGCTGGTGTATCCCATAGCTAAAGCATCAATTGCTTGATGAGAGCGGAGGTACTTACCTATTAAATGGACATCGTAGCCGGTGTAGTGGGGCTTCCAGTGGTTTTTGTTTTTATTATCTATGAGTGTGTAATTTAGTAAGACCGGAGGAAACACGGCTATAGCCATGTCTTTATCGCCAATAAATTCTGCTTTGTTGGGTAGCAAAGCAGGCATCGACCAGATAATGATAACGGTCAGTAAGAAAAATTTATTGATGGGTTGAGACGAGGCTGTATGCACAGCTTCGTTTATTTGACTTTTATACGGCTGGCGTTGGAGCCAGGGGCGGTTAACCCAATACAGCCAAATCGGTAACATCATGATATACACCAACCAGCCAAGCCAATCGTGGCTTTTCATTATGGCGTGATCGACACCTAGTTTGTGTCCAATAATAATCAGTATTGATATACGAACCCAGTTAGTAAATAACGCCAGTAAAACAGATAGCGCGATGATGAAGGGAATATAACGACATTTTATGGGATGCAGCATCAATAATAAAATACTTAAAGCCACAGAGGTTTGTAAGTATTTTAAGCCTGAACAACCTTGTGCTACATGAATAATCCCATTGGGAATATGTATATAGCTATCCCGAATTAGCATTGGGATATTAATGGGGTGAGTGAGTATTGGTGCAATTTCTACTGCCAATGCTTGCAGAATGGGTGTCAGTAAATACCAGGAAGGTAGAGCGGTGCCAATAAGCAATATCGGTAAAATGATTTTCGACGCTGCATCAATCCCTAAAGACAAGCCAATAAATAATATCCAGCCGCCAAGCAATAAAATAATAGAGAGGGTTTTTATATCTAATATTTGTGACAGCCATAGGCATATAGCACTGAATAAAGCGGTAATAACAAGAGCAACAATTGTATAGCTTTTTGTATGTCTTCGCTCAGTGGTTAACCTCCCTATGCTAAAAAAACCATTTGCTATGGCTATTATTAATAAAAAATAGCCTGCCTCTTGGTCATCAGGCGTTGTCCAGTGTGTATGTAAATCAAGTGCAGTGGTTGAGTATGACAATAAAATAACCAATAAATAGACAGCGGTAATAATTATATATTGCCACTGTAGGGTTGTTGTTTTTATTGGCTTGTCGGGCAAGGTTAATTTCCTAGTGTTCAATTAATGGCATCTTTTTAATAGTGAATAATTAAAAACATCAATAAATACGCTTAAAAATTACTGCTAGTATTCATAAGCTGGCTAATTTTATTTCGGGTTACTGGACGCTAGCAGTTTGTGCATCTTTTAAATGGGCAGCGATAATAGGATTATTAGGATCAAGTTTTTCAGCCTGTTGTAAAATTTCTGCTGATTCATTGAATTTTTTATTCACAAATAGTATCCACCCATAAGTGTCCACAATTGATGCATGATCTGGCGCTAATTCATAAGCACGCTTTGCTGTCTCTAATGCAGCTGGATGATCTAATTGCTGATAACACCAGGCTAAATTATTCAGGTTGATGGCTGAATTGGGTTGCTGCCGATCAATCTGCTCTAAAATAACAACGGCTTTTTTATAATCTTCTGCTATTAAGTATTCATTTGCCTGATAGTTTAAGGCGTCCGTACTGTTGGGAATTTTATTGAGCCATTCGGATAAGAATGATTGAGCATTCTTGTTGTTGCCGGTGTTAAGTAAAGGGTAAATTTTATTAGCAATCTCATTAGTGGCATTTTTCTGCCATAGCGCTTGATAAGTTTCAATGGCGGCAGTAAAGTTATTCTGTGCCCTGTAGAGATCTCCTTGTAACTCTTCACCCAATATAATATTGCTCACCTTTATTTGATGTACTAATTTTTGTGCTTCTAAATATTGCTCACTTTGAATTTCCATTTCTGTCAGTAAAATGAGGAAGAGCGGTGAGCGCGGCTCTAACATAAGCCCAGCCATGGCACTTTTTCTTGCTGCTTCGATGTTCTCCTTGCTTATATTCTGCTTGGCATCTTCATAATGTATGGCGAGCTGAACGGCTTTCATTAACGGAGATTCAGGTGAATGTTGTTCTAGTTTCTCTTGATACAAGCGCGCTTTATCAAGTTGTCCTCGCTGGGCATAAAATCGACTTAGTACTGCAAAGCCGTTATTTGGGTTGTTGCCTTTAGCAAGTTTAGTAATAATTTTTTCAGCTTGTTCTACTTCAGTAGCCGTCTTTGCACTTGCTAACATGTACTCTATGGGTTGAATACGCTCACTGTTAATTAACGCAGCGGCTTTGAGCGCATCTAATTGCTCTGTATACGAGCGAGTGTCACGTGCAATTAATGCTAGCTTCATCGCGCTGTCATAATCGCGAGGGTCAGTGGCTAAAGCCTGATGATAGTAATCACTGGCCTGTTGCCATTGTCGCTGGCCATAAAAGAAATCACCTGCTAGCTGAAGCGTGGCGGCTTTATTATTTCCAGCATCCAATAATTGATTAATAAAAACTTTGGCTTCGTTACCTTTCTGAGAAAAGAAAAGCTGGCGGGCAACACCTGCTGCTAACCTGAAATCCTCTCTGTTTTTGTTATAGCCTTCTTGTAATAATGCTAGCGCTTGCTGATTGTTCGGTGGCGACTCACTGTTATATAAATCAGCTAGCGCTAAGTATGATTCAGCGATGCTAGGGTCAAGGCTTATGGCCCGCTTTAACGCACTCTCAGCTTTGGCTGTTTGCTTTAATGCTAATGCCGCTTGACCATAAAGAATTAGGATTTGTGGATCATCATGACTGTGCCGATATTGTCCTAACATCGCCAATACACGTTCAGGTTGTTGGTTGCGCAGGCTAGCCATGGCCGCTAGCTTAGTGACTGCTGGGTGACTTATCTCTGCATCAATATGCTGATTAAAATAGTTGCTAGCACTCTCAATATCACCGGCGCGATATTTGATAATGCCCAATAAAACCGATGCATCTTCAAAGTTAGGATATTCATTAACGAGTTTTTCTAAAATACTTTCGGCGTTATCGAATTCACCTTTTTCAAACAAGAGACTAGCATCCCTATAATCACCTTGTGCTATTTCTGCGCCAGGAAAGGCTTCAGCTATTTTTTGCGTATAGATTATCGCTTCTGTGGTTTTTCCCTCTATGGTTAATATTTCAGAGAGCAGTTGCAAAAACGCGGATTTTCTTGGCGTCATAACATCAGCGTTAGGTAGGTTGCTAATGGCTTCGGTGAGTAGTTTTTCTGCCTCACTATAGCGTTTTTTATCAACGTTTATTTTGGCTTTAATAAAGTCAATATCGGGGTTGCTGGTCGCTAGAGTCTCAACTTGGCTAATAAGATTTTCTGCATTGTATAAATCGCCTTGTTGATACTTTATACGGATTAATCCTAGCAGCACCTCAACGTTGTTAGGCGTTTGCTTGAGTAGCTGATAGTAAATATCTTCCGCAGCAGAGAACTTATTTTGCGCTTCATAAATTGCCGCTAAGGCTAACGAGTAATCAGTTTGTTGCTGACGCATTAGCGCTTCATGGGTTTCTAACAAGTCGGCGGCCGATAGATATTTACCACGGCCCATATAAGCCTTTAACAGCGTATATAAAAAGCCATTGTTTTGATAAGCAGCGTTTGGCAGTGACTCTAATAGCTCAATATTTTTTTTATAGCGGCCAAGCTCATTGAGGATGGTGCCTAAAGCGATATGGCCATCAATATTATCCGGTTTTTTTTGTATTGCATTACGGGCTTCTATATTAGCCGCACGAAACTGGCCCTGTAATAAATAGGCTTTAGATTGTTTAATATGTCG
>DMZE01000241.1 GCA_003492055.1 Cellvibrionales bacterium | reverse complement strand
ATTGCCACTGCCGTTATTCGTAATAACGTTTTCTTTCAGGTTGAGATGAGCGGCAAGATGCGATATTGATGAGTCATTCCAACTATCAGGCGAATGGCGATGAAGCGTAGTGGTGAGCGCGCCAAATTGATCGTTAATAATAAGTAGGCGAGCTTCGTTAGTCACTTGCTCTTCTAACACTAAAGCATGTTCTACTGCTAAGTGATCGAGCAATAACTCATCAGCGGCATCCCATGCTTGTAAGGTTTCACTTTTTCTGGATGGCAGGCGTTTAACTCTAAACGAACCTAGTGCGGTTTTTAAACGGGTTTTTGCTTCAGTTAATTGGCTCAATGGATTGGATTCTTTTTGTTTGGGCGATTATTAAAGGCTGTAGCAGCAGCGCATAGCCATACGCCGCAAGCCATAATGAAGAGCACGCCGCCATCGGTGTTACCGGCTGCGTCAATAATACGATTCACACCCAGAGGCGTAAAAAGATGAAAAAAGATTGCGCCGCTAATAACGGCAAGGCTTAAAAGGGCACCGAGAAAGCGGGTAAGGGGAACGAGAATTAGTGCTGATGCAATGAGCTCAATGATGCCTATTAAATAGCCACCATGAGCAGCGAAACCATTTGCATAATGGCTTGAGATGCCTATATATTGCATCCAAGTACCGATAGTAGTGAAAATGATGACTGTTTCTTCTGAACCGCTAAATTTAAAAAATAATGATTGAATAAATACAAACACAATAAAGCCAATGAGTGGCCATTGAATATAATTTTTCATGTGATTAGCTCCTTTTTAATACAGTATTAATATTTCTGTATTGTTGTTGCTGTATTTAGCACAGTCATTACATTGATAAGATAAACTGGCTTATCGCTTATTAGGTAGTGATCCTAGGGCCAAACGACGAGCTTGAAGACATTGTAGTTAAATTAATTTAAAAGCAATTAGAACGCTTAATAGCTTATGTTAGTAGCCATATTGGCCCAAATTTTTCGCACTATAGCATGTTCACTCAGTTTAGGTGCTGCTGGTTTTTCATTGAGCAGCTTATGCTTGATTATTGGAATTATTCACTGTTCTTGAGGTCCGATCAGGCTAAAATTCTTATCGGCCGATCATATACAATTAGCTTAAATCTCGGCTCAATAGATTGGGGTATACTGAAAATTGTTACAACAAAATAATTGTTTTTTGCTCAAGCGTTTTTTAACGATTATTGAGTCCTTAACCGACGGTCAATATCTGTTAGATAAACAGCCTTTATTCAATTCATCGGTTGGTGCTCATACCCGCCATGTTTTGGATCATTATCAGGCCTTTATTGATGGCCTTCCAATGGGTCATATTAATTATGATGCAAGGGCTAGAGTTTCTGACGTTGAGTTAAATCGTACTGTTGCTATTGAGAAGATCAACAGCATTATCACCTGTATAGCGCAGATAGATAACCATGATCAAGCCTTGCTTGTCAGTGTAGATGTTGGCATGCCTGAGAATGAAGATGTTGTGCCGCAGCGATCGACTGTCGGCCGAGAGCTCACTTTTTTACATGGCCATTTAGTTCATCATGAGGCATTGGTCGCTTTTATTTTACGGGCGCAAAATGTGAGCTTGGATGTTGATAATGTTGGATTAGCACCGTCGACAGTTAAACATAGGGAGGCTTTGTAATGTGCACTCTAACTTGGTTGTTTAATGAAGGTGCCCAAGGTTACTCTTTGTTTTTTAATCGTGATGAATTAAAAACTCGTAAGCGTGCATTACCTCCCCATAGGCAGCAAACCCAAAATGGTGTGAACTTCTTGGCACCTACAGATGTGGATGCCGGTGGTACATGGCTGGCTGTTAATCAATATGGTTTAACCATTTGTTTACTGAATAACTATGCAGCTATAGATCCTGATAATCGTGTTTTTAAAAGCCGAGGTGAAATAGTCGTGGCATTAATTGATAGTCATTCTATTGCCTCGGTAGAAGAGAAACTGTCAGCAATGGATTTGTCTTCTTATCGCGGATTTCAGGTTGTTATATTTCAACATGAGGTTAAAGAGTTTAGTTGGGATAACGTTAGTTTGACCCAGTTGATTCCTAAAGTGCCAGTGACTTCATCTTCTTACGATTCAACAGCTGTATGTAATAATCGTCAACAGTATTTCCAGTCCATGACAAAGCCTGTCGATGTTAATAGTCTTTCTGTTTTTCATCGCTCGCACATTAATGATGATATGGCTTTAATAGAGGGTAAGCCTGAACATATTAATTCAGTTTGCATGCACAGAGCACTATCAAAAACGGTGAGTCAATGCTCTGTTCAGGTCTGCGAAAATCAAGTCTCTATCGCTTATAGTGATGGCTCTCCTTGTGAGGTAAATGTTGGTGCTCCGGTGGCTTTACAGCGAAGAGTTGCGGCTTAGATTATGGATGCGACAAATTCATCCCAAAACAAACTATTTCAACTGCCTTTAGGAAGCCGAAAGCTAGCCTCTTTTTTTGAGCGGCTACTTGGTTTGTCGGTGCTAGCTAAATGTTATGAATCGGCACCCAAAAAATTGGGGACTCAACAGTTTTTGTCTGGCGTTTTAGATTATTTAGGTGTTCGAGTAAAAGCGATTGATTCGCAAAAAGTGTTGCCCAGCTTGCCTAAGGAAGGACCATTGCTGATTGTTGCTAATCATCCTTTAGGTGGGCTTGAAGGTGTTGCTATTACCCAGTTATTACTCGAGTTACGTGCAGATACAAAAGTGCTCACCAATAATTTACTGACTCGTATTCC
>DMZE01000028.1 GCA_003492055.1 Cellvibrionales bacterium | reverse complement strand
TGAAACCTTCTAACTGCCACTCAAGGCCCGTACGATTTTCTAGGTAGGAAACCAATTGTGGAGAAAGCTTTTCTAGCTGCGGCATATAGAAACGCCCCAGACTCATACAAACAGCCAGCACAATATAGACGCCGGCAATAAATATTAGCAGCGACCATAAAAAGCGATCAATAAAACGAAAGTAATTCACGCTAGCCTCTAACCACGAATCCACTAGTGGGTGCTGCCTTCATTGAGATCATCATTATAAACGGCACCTTAAAAGCCCACACTAGGATAAAACCACATCAAACTGTTCCTGCGTATAAACAGGCTCAACTTGAAATTCAATTTGTTTATCTAACAGCTCTTGCAAGTCAGCTACCACTCCTGCATCTTCATCAATCAAGCGATCGACCACTGACTGCGATGCCAGCACTAATAAACGACTGTTTTCATAGGCTCTCGCCTCTCGCAGAATTTCTCTGAATATTTCAGAGCACACTGTTTCAGCTGATTTTATTGAGCCGCGACCATCGCAGACATAACACGATTCACTTAATACATGTTCTAAACTTTCACGCGTGCGTTTTCGTGTCATTTGCACCAAACCTAAATCCGAAAAACCGCCAACATGGCTTGTCGTTTTATCTTTTTCGACGGCTTTCTCTAAGGTCCGTAATGTCTGACGTTGATGTTCTTCACTTTTCATATCAATAAAATCGATAATAATGATGCCGCCTAAATTCCTTAAGCGTAGCTGTCTTGCGAGTGCGGTTGCAGCCTCAAGATTCGTTTTGAAAATAGTCTCTTCAAGATTTCGCTTACCAACAAATGTACCGGTGTTAACATCAATCGTAGTCATGGCTTCTGTTTGATCAATCACTAAAGAGCCACCCGACTTTAATTGCACCTTACGACCTAAAGCCTTAGTAATTTCATCTTCCACGCTAAACAAATCAAAAATAGGTCGACTCGAATCATAAACTTCAATTTTATCGACAAACTCTGGAATAAATTCTTTAGCAAATTTAATCAAACGCTCATATACAGAGTGGCTATCGACTCGAATTTTTTCTAACTCGGGATAAACAAAATCGCGCATGGTGCGTTCACACACATTGAGATCTTCATAGATTAAAGCCGGCACCGTTGGTGCGGCCATTTTTTTCTGTAAAGCTCGCCATAACCGCTTTAAATAACGTACATCAGCAACAAAATCATGGTAGTCAGAAAACTCAGCAGCGGTTCGAATAATATAACCCGCTTGCATCACTTTATCTTCTGGCTCTGTCATCACTTCAGCTAAAGCATCTGCCAATCCTGATTTCAATAAATTTTGACGCGCTGAATCTTCAATACGATTAGAAATACCAATATGATTATTTTTAGGCATATACACTAAGTATCGAGAAGATACTGATAAATGCCCCGTCAAACGCGCCCCCTTTGTCCCTAAAGGATCTTTAACTACTTGCACTAAAAGACTTTGCCCTTCTCGCAACAAAAGACGAATATCAGGTTCTTCTGTTGAGGCATCGCCCGCTTCAAGATCACCAACATGAATAAAACTGGCTTTATCCAAACCAATATCAACAAACGCGGCTTGCATACCGGGTAGCACTCTAACGACTTTGCCGCGGTAGATATTACCGACAATACCTCGACTGCGTTCGCGCTCTACCACCACCTCTTGCAATATGCCATTTTCGACTAAAGCAACCCGTGACTCCATTGGCGTCACGTTCATTAGAATTTCTTCACTCATAGTCAATATCCTTTACGTTAACCACTCTAGACATCCTGTTAGCTGGCTCTGTTTATGTTAGTTTTTTAGCTTTCTATTATTCACTTTAAATTTTCACTATTCACTTTAAACTTTCACTATTCATTTTAAACTGTCACTGCTAGCTCAATACTAAAATACTCATGCTGGTTATTTCATTACTTAAAGCAAAAGCCGAGTTTGGTTAATAACTGGCTGGTCTCAAATAATGGTAAACCCACTACACCAGAATAACTGCCTTCAATACGAGAAACAAAAATTGCCCCAAGCCCCTGAATGCCATAAGCACCGGCTTTATCAATCGGCTCGCCGCTTTGCCAATACCATTGGACCTCTTCTGGCTCAATGGTTCGAAATGTCACTTGTGTCTTACTCGTAATGCTGTGCGTACTATATTCGCCACTGGTATCTCCCGATATGACTGACACACTGGTATAAACACTGTGAGTGCGGCCAGACAGTAACCGTAACATCTGCTCCGCATCAGCCTCTCCAGCCGGTTTTCCGAGAATAGTATCATCGCAAACCACTATCGTATCGGCACCTAGCACAGCCAATGGCGCTGTAAGTGATAACGGTAGTGACTGATCGATTAACGCACGATAACCAGCCATAGCCTTATCAAATCCCAGTCTACCGACAAAATCCTCGGGATGCTCGCCACTATTGCGGGCTTCATCGACATCGAGACACAATTTTTCAAACTGTAAACCCAGCTGCTGCAGTAACTCCACCCGTCTCGGAGATTGCGAGGCCAAATACAGCGCTGGTGCGGCAGAAGATAAAGAGGAGTCGAATGAGATAGGATTGCTTGAAGAACGTGGAGTGTCGGCCGGAGTTTTCATAATAATTTTCATTCAACCTAAGCATTCACGTATTAATCTAACGTTTTATTTAAATTGCCATCATCAACAAAATCATAATCGCAAACGATCCAAAAATAATCTGACTAATGGCCAGATAATGGCACTTATTAAAGCAGGAATAAGAAAGGCCAGCGTATGGTAACTACCACCAGTTAGACCATGCACCCAGTAACCAATAAGCTGATGGATACCCACTAACACAAACACTGAGGCAGACTGCCCAAAAACGCCAAACAT
>DMZE01000156.1 GCA_003492055.1 Cellvibrionales bacterium | reverse complement strand
TCAATCGCAACCGGCTTGCCATCTTCATAACGCAAAGTCACTTGGCTTTTTGCATCGGGACGAAGCCAAGGCAGTACACCGTCTTTACGTAATTGCGCTTGTCGCTCCACTAAGCGATGTGAGTAATAAATAGGAGCAGGCATTAATGTGTCTGTTTCATTGGTCGCATAACCAAACATTAACCCTTGATCCCCTGCACCTTGGTCTTCTGGTTTCGAACGATCAACACCTTGATTAATTTCTACCGATTGCTTGCCAATAGCATTGAGAACAGCGCAGCTGGCACCATCAAAACCAACATCTGAACAGTCATAGCCAGTGCCGGTAATGACATCACGAATAATTTCTTCGAGATCAACATAGCAAGATGTTGTTACTTCACCTGCGACAATAGCCATACCTGTTTTCACTAAGGTTTCAACCGCAACGCGTGCATCACGATCGCGAGCAATAATGGCATCAAGAACGGCATCAGATATTTGGTCGGCCAGTTTATCGGGATGGCCTTCCGAGACTGATTCGGAAGTAAAAATATTGTATTCACTCATTAGATGTTCCTTTAATATTTTGCAAATTGTTATCGGCACAAGCCGAATATATATAGTGTTTTATAAGTACTAGACAGCTTCTACAGGCAGCCCTTTTTTTATATAACTGAGAATTTGTATACGGAAACCGTTTCTTAATGCCGTATAACTACTGGGACCTTTTATTAGGCCGCTGTTGCTGGTCCAGTTATCGAGAAGCGCCTCACTAAAACCTAGCCATACATCGCCGGCTGCATCGCGCACCCAATCTTGATCGTGTTGGCATAGCTCCGAGATAACAAACACGCCGTTAGGCGCTAACAACTGTGCGACATCATCAATAATATTTTGTGGCTTAGCATTGTGATGCAGCACCATATTAGCCACGACACAATCCGCTTTACGTGCGCCCGAATGCGTCGATGGCGATAGCTTCGCTATCTCACTGTCTAATTGAATAAATGTAGACGTATCGCCAAGAATAAAGCCGACTTTACTCAGTCCTTGCTGCTCTGCTGTTTTACGACATTGTTGAAGCATAGGTTCAGCGTTGTCTAACGCGATCACATGATTAAAGCGGCGCGATAGATTGGCTAAGTAAGAACCATCCCCCGGACCAATTTCAATGGCTTGTTTCGTCTCGCGGTGAGGGAAGGGCTCAGCAATAAGTGTGTCGAGAATTTCATCGACGGTATCTCGATAGTCGGCAATGTCGACAATCAAATCTTGCTGCGCTTTGAAGCGTTCACTGTTCTCTGAGAAAAACTGTAGTGATAGCTCGCTACGGGTTTTTTGTGCTCGATCTATGGCTTGTTGTAAGTCAGTAGAAAGAATTTCTGCATCAATAGAGGCGAATAGCTGGCTAATGAACCGACTGTTATCACCGGAGCCGGGTAGGGCTCGACGGTAAAAGATAGCATTACCTTCGCGACGGGTAGTCACTAAATCGGCATTAGAGAGCACTTTAAGATGATGGCTCATGGCCGATTGCTTAATAGAAAATAGATTGCAAAGCTCTAAAACACCAAAGGAGTCATGTTGTAGCACTTGAAGTATTTCTAGGCGAAGCTGATCGGCACTCGCTTTTAAGAGGCGCTCAAGTGCTGCTAAGCCAGTAATGCTCGGCGTATTACTAGACAGCTCGCTAGAGGAAGTATCAGAAATACTGATTTTTTGGGGCGTTACTTTTGCCATGACCCATGCCGGTTTATGTCGAAAATATAGCAATATCAATAAATATTGATATTGCAAAGGCAGGCATTTTAAGATGAAATGAAATATATATCAATTATTCTTGATATTGAAAAATAACGAGCTGTGAAAAGTCAGAATTTCTATATTGATATATTTCAATATAGATTCATGTTGGCTTTTAACTTATTGATTTATAGTCTTTATTTTTATTGATATTGCGAAAATCTTCAAGTTTAAGGCCATAAGTGCCATCTGGATGGAGTGCGCTAATCATATAAGGCCTTCCATTTTCTGCTTGTGTTTCAGCATTAGTATCAACAATTCTCGCGTCACAATAAGCTTTATTGCTATCCCTAGTGACTAAGACTAGGGGTCTTAAACCATTATTAATATCGGTAGGTAAGACGATGCCCGCTTCGCCACTGTTTAGTTCAGCAATACTGCCTATGGGATAAACGCCAATGGATTCGATAAATTTGTTTAAAAGCGAGGCATCGAAATGCGTATCCTTAGCATCAAGTAGCAGCTTAAGCGCCTCGGCAGCCGGTTTGGCTTCGCAATAGACTCGCCCACTGGTCATAGCATCGTAGGCATCGGCAATGGCGACAATTCTGACTAAGTAAGGGATTTGGTTGGCATTCAGCCCAACGGGATAGCCGGAGCCGTCCATTCTTTCATGGTGTGATAAAGCAATATCGACAGCGGCGGCGGGAATATTCGGTTGTCCGATCAGTAGTTTTTTACCGTGGATGGTATGCATTTTCATGACTTCAAATTCATGATCGTCGAGACTGCCTTCACGGTTGAGTATTTCACTCGGTATTTTCGTTTTACCGACATCGTGCAGCATGGCGCAAATACCAAGGTCTTCGAGGTCGCTTTGAAGTAAACCTTCGGCGCGGCCTAAGGCAATACTCAGTATGGCCACATTTAGACTGTGTTCAGAGGTGTACTCATCTTTATTTTTAATCATGCTAAGCCATAGCATAGAGTGTGGATTAACGATGATATTGTTCACGCATTCTTCAACACTTTGGCGCACTTGATCGATATGGAATAAGCCGCCTGACCTAACCGCATTAAACATATTATCAATCACAGTTTTGGCTTTGCCGTGAATAGCTATTGCAGCGTCTAGATTCTCGTTAAAAGGTTGGCTATTGCTATAGGTTTGAGTTTTAGAGGGTTTAGTGCCATGGTTTTTATCTGAGCTAGCGCTGCCACGGGTGATATCGATATACACGAACTGACACAGTGATTGAACTTCTGTTAATTGGGCAGGTTTACGAATGGTAAAACCGTGAATAAGAAAGGGGGTGTTAATCCATGGTCGGTCGAGTTCGGAGAGGTACATGCCGATTTTTAAGTCTGCGGCACGAATACGTGTTTTTTCTACACCGGCAGTGGCGGCTTCGGCGAGCTTGTGAAGCATGTAATTTCCTAGTGGATTAGGGGCTTATAAATTTTTGTATGATACAAGCATAGTATAAAACAGTGTTAGGTGAGAATGGACATGGGGTGTAATGAAGGTTTGGGAGTGAATTTTACAATTTGTTAAATGGGGACTTTTTATTATCTGAGGGTTTACTTTTTTTGT
>DMZE01000199.1 GCA_003492055.1 Cellvibrionales bacterium | reverse complement strand
GTAAATTATTAATGCGTTCGCGAATCGCTTTTCTTCTCTCTTCTTTCTCTTGTGGTGATTGAGACATAATAGAAAAGTTTGGCGAATTCTTATCGTTTTTTTTGATTTCTGGAAAATACAGGGTCTCAAAAATGCCATTTCGAGTCAGGACGACTTTGTTTTCATGAATCGATTTTAGAATGGCATCACCGGGTAAAGTATCGCCGATAGCGTAGTGCTGCGAATTTTTTTTGTCGTCTTCAATTATCGCACCGGCATTGATCTCATTTTGAGCCGTAAACGCACCGCGTAAAATAAGCTCAAGCTTAGTTTCTGGCAGTTCATCGATAACAATGACGGGCTTAGCATTAGCGACACCGAAGAAGTGCCGCTCGCCTATGCCATTGCTATCAATAAGAGAGGTGCTTTGGCTTGGGGTGTTTCGAGCAATATCAAGGGTAGGCTTAAAGAGCAATGTGCTCATTAGCATGCCGGTGCTCCACAATGTAATCATTATTGCGACGGCAATAGCCGAACAACTCAGTGCGACAACTGGGTTGTTGAATAGGCTTTGTAATGATGTAGGTAATATTGATCGCATTCTAAATATGTTAGATTCTTTGCAGCGCTAATTTATGGTTAGTTATGACAGCGCTTTTATAACGGTAATTAACGATGCCAATCAATGTTCATTATAGACTGCTAAATCTGTAAAGCGCTCGCATAAGGCTTTAAAATATCCAAAAACTTACTAATTTCCAACAATTTACCCGTGAATCATCAAAAGTATTGTCAATTTTAGCGGCAGAGCTCAAAAAATCTTTTCGATGCCATATACTGTGTGTATTCTGACGTTTACATTGAGCGCTGGATGTTACTTTACGATAGATCTGGCGTCTATCAATTAGACTACTTATTGACCTGCATGATTTTTGAGCGCTACTGCATTTTTATTCTCTTTTTCGGCAGCTCAGATTGATTGAATGAATTTTGGGTGCAAGTATTAAAAAGAGATGCTAGATAATGATGTTGGTTAAACATTTGGGGTTTAAATATTGGAAAGTTATATAAATTCGCTCTTGGGTACCGGAGACGGTTCGGGCCAAGATTCAGATCAGAAAGATATCCTGGATAATGATCCAACCAAGGATCAGGATCTCCAACAGGCAATTTCGTCTGAAGAAAGCGACGCGCTTGAATCACAAGTTGATGAGACGGCAAGACCGTTGCTGCCATTTCCATTTGCAAAACGCTGTGGCGGCTTTGTTTTGGATGATGGTATTAAAATTACGCTCTACCATAAGGAGACTATTGGTCAGAGTGTGGTTGCAGAAATTCAGCGACACCTTGGTGTCAGCTTTATTTGTGAGGCGGTAAAAGAAAGCCGCTTTGATGGCTTGTTAGCACAGGCTTATGAAAGCCGTAATAATGAAGCCATGCAAATGGTGGAAGATCTTGGCGACGAGATGGATTTAGCCAGCTTGGCTGATTCTGTGCCAGAATCTGAGGATTTACTTGAGCAGGAAGACGACGCTCCGATTATTCGATTAATTAATGCCTTGTTAACCGAAGCCGTAAAAGAGAACGCGTCTGACATCCATATTGAAACTTTTGAAAAACGTTTAGTTGTTCGTTATAGAGTTGACGGTGTTCTGCGTGAAGTGGTTGAGCCCAAACGAGTATTAGCGCCATTACTGGTGTCGCGTATTAAGGTTATGGCGAAACTGGATATTGCCGAAAAACGTGTTCCACAAGATGGTCGTATTTCGATTCGTATTGGTGGTCGTGAAATCGATTTGCGCGTATCGACAATGCCATCAAGTAATGGCGAAAGAGTGGTTATGCGTCTGCTCGATAAGCAAGCTGGACGTTTAAATTTATCATCGCTGGGCATGGAGAAAAAAGAGTTAGCGCGATTCAAAAAGATTCTGCATCGCCCGCACGGTATTGTGTTAGTCACTGGCCCTACAGGCTCTGGTAAAACAACGTCTTTATATGCTGGTTTGAGTGAGCTTAATGATGCCTCGCGTAACATTCTAACCGTTGAAGATCCGATTGAATATAATATTGAAGGTATTGGTCAGACGCAGGTTAACAATAAAGCTGAAATGACCTTTGCTCGTGGCTTGAGAGCCATGTTGAGGCAGGATCCTGATGTCGTAATGGTTGGTGAGATTCGTGACTCTGAAACTGCTGATATTGCGGTTCAAGCAAGTTTGACGGGACATTTAGTCTTGAGCACATTGCACACTAATACAGCCGTTGGTGCGGTAACACGAATGTTTGATATGGGCGTTGAGCCGTTTCTATTATCATCCAGTTTGGTCGGTGTAGTGGCGCAGCGTTTAGTTCGAGTATTATGCCCCGATTGCAAAGCGCCTTATTTACCCGATAATAGCGAGCGTGAATTCCTTGGCTTGGGTGAGCATGTTGGCCACTCAATGTTTAAACCTGTAGGCTGTAAGCGATGTAATAACAGTGGTTATCGTGGTCGAAGGGGTATTTATGAAATTGTCTCTGTTGATAGTAATATCCGCCGTATGATTCACGACAAAGTAGCTGAAGATGTCATGATTAAAGAAGCGCGTTTAGCGGGTCGAAGCATTCTTGATGACGGAAAAGAGAAAGTGTTAGAAGGGATTACCACAGTTGAAGAAATTTTACGTGTTACGCAAGAGGGTTAGCTAAGTGGCTGCTTTTAGCTATAAAGCGCTCGACGCGGGCGGCAAGCAACAAAAAGGTGTATTGGACGCAGATAGCGCACGGCAAGTGCGACAGCAGTTGCGTGAGCAAGGGTTAATGCCTTTAGATATTACTCCTGCAGGTCAGTCGGATGAAAAGCAAAAGGCTGGCAGTGTTGGTTTTAGCTTTCGTCGCCCCTCCTTAAATACCGCTGATCTTGCTTTAATTACTCGTCAAATGGCGACGCTCGTTGCTGCAGGCATACCCTTAGAAGAAGCGTTAGGAACCATTGCCAAGCAATCTGAGAAAGCCAGAGTAAACGGAATATTACTGGCTGTGCGCTCTAAAGTGTTGGAAGGTTATACCTTGGCCGATGCTATGGCTGAATTCCCTAGTGTATTTAATAATTTATATCGTTCCACTATTCAAGCGGGTGAGTCGGCAGGTTTTCTTGATTTAGTCATGGAGAAACTGGCGGATTATACCGAAGCCTCACAGGCCTCTCGTCAGAAAGTACAAATGGCGATGATCTATCCTGCCATTTTATTTTTTATGGCAATTGGCGTTGTTACCTTGCTGATGGTTTTTGTGGTGCCCGATGTGGTCAAGGTCTTTAATACTCAGGGGCAAACGCTGCCGTGGATAACACAGGTACTTATCGCTACGAGTGATTTTATTGTTAACAAAGGCTGGTTATTATTTATTGGTATAGTGCTTTTTGTTTCCGCTATTAAATCGGCCTTGTCTAAGCCTGAAATACAAATTAAGTGGCATCGAAATATACTCAGTTTACCTTTAATAGGAAGGTTATCTCGTGGCACTAATACTGCTCAGTTTGCCAGTACCTTAAGTATTTTAACCGCCTCGGGAGTACCGTTAGTTGATGCCTTGAAAATTGCTGGGCAGGTTTTAGCTAATCACTGGCTAAGACGTCGCGTGAATCAGGCTACTCAGCAAGTGCAAGAAGGTACTAGCTTAAATAGAGCTTTAGCAGAGGGTGGTTACTTTCCGCCAATGATGCTGCATATGATTGCTAGTGGCGAGCAAAGTGGTGAGCTTGATAAAATGCTGGAGCGAATAGCAACAGCTCAACAACGAGATTTAGAAGGTCTTATTGCCGTGATGCTTGGCATTCTTGAACCGCTCATGCTTTTACTCATGGGCGTTTGTGTTTTCGTGATTGTGGTGGCAATTTTATTGCCTATCGTCAATCTTAATTCTATCGTTTAACTTAACCATTACTAAGATAACTAAGAAGGTATTATGAATTTCGCTAACGGATCTCAGTTCGCTAAAAACCAACAAGGCTTTTCTCTCATTGAAGTGCTGGTTGTTGTCGTTATTATGGGTATGCTAATTGGTTTGATTGGCCCTAATGTTTTGGGGCAGGTAGATCGCGCAAGAGTTACAACGGCTAAAGCGGATATCGCTACATTATCGCAGGCATTGGATATGTATAAGTTAGATAATCATTTTTATCCGACGACAGATCAAGGTCTTGAAGCATTGGTTAAAAAGCCTCAGGCTTCACCGTCGCCTAAAAATTGGAATTCACAAGGCTACCTTAAAGGCAGTGAGTTGCCGTTAGATCCATGGGACAATGATTATGTTTATCTTAGTCCCGGAGAAGGTTCAGAGCCTTATGAGTTGATGAGTTTAGGTGCTGATGCGCGTGTAGGTGGTGATGGTTATGCGAGTGATATTAGCAGCTGGGATCGGTAGTTATTCGGCCAAACAATATTATGGATAATACGGCAGAGCTTTCAACAACTGCAACGGCAAATAGCTTTGCTGTTAATAAAAGTACTACGGTTAATGAGCGCGCTGCAGGCAGTGGAATCTACACAGGTTTTGCCAATAAGTCGGGAGGTTTTACGCTTATTGAGCTTTTGGTTGTGCTCGTCATTATCTCTATGTTTTCGGGCATGATTGTATTGTCTATAGGCGATAATTTTTCTCGCGAGCTTCGTTCTGAGGCTGAGCGTTTTCAACGCCTAGTTGTTGCTGCTTCGGATGAAGCTATTTTTACCTCTTCGCAGTTGGGTGTAGCTATTGATAAAAGCCAATACTCTCTTGTACGCTTTGATCCAGTTAGCCAAAGCTGGCTACCTCTTACGGGTCAAGCTTTTCGTCTGCATTCTTTACCTGAATCTATGAAAATGTCTTGGAGTATTGAAGGTTTTTCGCGGCCTGGTAGTGATGATGCACCGCAGGATATTAATTTTGGTGATGGCAATAGTTCTGATAGTGACGACGATGACAATGACAGAGTTGGGGCCTATGGCTTAGCTGATGAAAGTGATATTGACGCAGAAAATATTGCCCAAAAGGATATTGCCCATAAAAAAATCACGCCGCAAATTTTGATGCTAAGTTCAGGCGAGGTAACGGTGTTTACTATTGAGTTTTCTGCTATTGAAGCTGTGGCCAACAATTATGTTGTTTCAGTAATAAGTGATGGTTTTTCTCTACCGTCAATTAAATCTATTCAAGATGATTAATACGCTAAATTTAGAAGCCCAGTAATACTAGCTTTTGTTGAGTAATAAATAGTTTGAAGGTAAATGCGACCCTCAAGTTGACGTAAACGCTGAAGCTAGAATCTAAGCTAGAATTGAAGTCGGAAGTAATGTTGAGTGAAAGCTAAAACGAAATTAAAAGCGAATTCAAAAAATAGTGGTTTTACGCTAATAGAAATTATGGTGGCAGTGGCCGTGCTGGCGCTTTCGGGAGTGGCCTTGCTTGGAAATATAGGTCAGGCAACACGTGATTTAGCCACCATAAGCGATAAGGCCGAAGCCTTGTATATTGCTGAATATGCATTAAATACCGCGTTACTTCAAAAAGACTTTCCTGATACGACTAATGAAGAAGAAACGATTACTCATGCCGGTCGAGAGTGGCGTGTTGAGTTAATTGTTAGTGAAACACCCAATGAAAAAATGCGTCGTATTGATGTTATGGTTCGGCCTAATGAACGACGCATGGCTAGCAATCAATCGGCAACCATTTTATTAAGCGGCTTTAGAGGGGACATTTTTTGAAGTCCTTGGCTAATCATTTATTTCCAATTTCTGTCGTACTAGAGACTCATGCTCTAGAGACAAAAGTGCTAGAGAC
>DMZE01000051.1 GCA_003492055.1 Cellvibrionales bacterium | reverse complement strand
AATCAATATTTGATACGCGGCTAATCGTCTGAAATCAAATTCCTCCGGCCCGTTTTCCTTAAAGCGCCTTAGGTCTTAAAACAATATTAGCTTAAATACATTCTCCGAACGCCAAAGCCAATTAATAAGCTGGCTAAAGCAAAAATAGCCATTGGGCTCATTACTGGAATATTCGTCGTGCATTCATCACCTATACTGTCATTGTCGCTATCCACTTGCTCGGCATTAGCAACCAGAGGACAGTTGTCACTGTTATCCCCTTGCCCATCACCGTCGCTATCAAGCCACTCTTCTGATGCTATCGGAAATGCATCGACATCATTCAAATAACCATCACCGTCTATATCCGCATCACAGGCGTCGCCTTCACCATTACCATCTAAATCACTTTGGCCAGAATTAGCGTCGTCTGGACAGTTATCAAGGAGATTGCGTAATCCGTCTCCATCACGATCATTCCTCGGAAATCCGCCGCCACCGCCACCGCCATTTTTACTGAAAGAACTGTCAACGGTGCCAATAAAACAATTAAGTACCCAAGGATAACTTTCAGTGACGTAATAACCGTACTGACCATTAACCACCATGCCATTACATTGATCGAGATCGCCACCGTTTTCGATGTATTGATAATCATCGATATAAGTCCCATCATAGGATCCACCAGGGTCATTATTATCAGGGCCTGGGCGACTACCGGTTTTTTGCACGAAACTTGAAAGAGCTCTACGAACCGTCGATGTGTCTGCATCAAGGAAATACGGTCCATAAATGGGATAACCATCTGCCGCAAAACCAATGACTGGTGATGCAATAGTGGTTGGAATCAATATATCGCTTCGCCACAGCGCAACTGGATCGCCGTGGTAATGATAAGTACCATCCGGTTGAGTATGTGCATTGTGCTCATCCGCACCAAAAGTATATTCGGCGCCGAGCGGGTCTAACAACCAACCATCAGCCACTGAACAACCAATAGCTGTGTTGCCATTATTATCTGCATTCTGGGCCGTTGGGTTGTAGCACCCTGCCGATAATAAATCGAGCACAACGCCGTTTAACAAGACAGCATCCCATTGAGATTGAGCAAGCGGCGTCACTGTATTGGCGGGCGATGGATTAACAGGGATAGAAAAGGCACGCTGGTTAGCTGCAACAGCGCTTGCAAAATTACCTGTCTCGTTAAAATTGTGGTTGGGAATACCATTACTACTCAAAGTGCACTTGGCGCCATTACTGCTAATAGTCACTGCCATTGAATAGTCATTGTTATTCTGAAGATCGCTGACATCAGCAGAATAAGTGTTGACATAATCCTCACAGTTACTCGATTGGTCACTTAACACTGCATCCGTAATATCAACAGCTAAAACAACTGAGCAAAAAAGACCAAAAGCAACAGAAATAATTTGATTCAAGAAACAGCGTGAAAGGGTATTCATATAATATTCCGTTCGCGATTTATTATTGATTGAGTATACATAACCTCAATATTTTAAAGTATAAAAAAAATATCAGTCGGTAAGGAAATACTTCTTTTTTATTATAGTGGTGATTGACGCTGCCAATCATTAGCTTTTTTAATAGAGATGCCTGCCAACAAACCGCTCAACAATAGCATCAACAAAAACGGCATTGCAGGCACGTTTTCAGTTGCTGGAGGCATACAGGTGGAAGGGTCAGTAATGTCAGCAGGATCAGCTGACTCTAGAGTATCAATGGCCTCAAAAGCGCAAACTAATTGCTCGTATACCGCAAGTGCCTCAGCCGTCAAATTAGCCACTGGTAGTAAATTATTGGTCTCATAAGGGTCGTTAGATAAATCATAAAACTCTTCATAGACATTATCTCGCCATATGAGCTTCCAATCCTCAAGATGCATAGAACGCTGATGATTCGTGTAAGGACCGAAACCATTAGGCGAAAAATGTTCAGTAAAAATATAAGGCCGCTTGGTTAAGGTTGGTAAGCTAGGACTTTGTAAATAGGGAACAATACTGACAGACTCTGTTGCTGATTCAGTTGCCGAGTTACTTACTCCCGCAATCTCAGCAATGGTATTAAAAATATCAATGGTATTGATGTACGCTAGACTTTCGCTGCCTTCATTTATAGCACTGATAAAGCTAGGACTGCGCACAATAAACGGGACATTAGTGCCACCATCATATTGCGTGGCTTTCGCATGATTAGATAAAAAAGGGGCCTGCGTAACTTCTGACGGCGTACCGTTATCACCGATAAAAATAATGGTTGTATCAGCCAGCACGTCTGCAGGCATGCTCGCAATGATACGGCCCAGCTCAGTATCCAAGGCTTCAACCATCGCTTTATACTTATCAGTATTCGAAGATGATGCAGTCACATCATTCGTCGTTAATGCAGAATCAGGCGCATGAAAAGGTGAGTGCGGTGCATTAAATGCTAGCCAAATAAACCAAGGCTGGTCGGCATATTCTTGAATTTTAGCAATCGTTTCATTAGCCGCATCAGTAGTTGCATAAATACTATAATTATTTTGTATCAACGGGCTCGTATTGATTGAGTTTGTTAGTTTAGGCCAACTATTATAGTCTTGTACCCCGCCGCCTAAACTCCCCGAAAAATAATCGAAGCCTGAATTAATAGGATGGTTTTTATCAGCAGTAGGACCTCTTGATGGATGCGTTAGATGCCATTTACCAATTGCCGCGCTTTGATAAGCGCTGGGTAACATTTCAGGAATAATAGTCTCACTGACATCAAGCTGCGCTTCGGCAGGCCAACCAACACCGATTTGATGAGGATATTTTCCTGTTAAAATAGTCGCTCGGGTGGGAGAGCAGATAGGGTTGGTATAAGCGTTACGGAACAATACGCCACTTGCAGCTAAACTATCAATCGTTGGAGTATGCGCAGGACTGGCACCTTCTCCATTATGTCCATAAAGGTCATCACGGTTATAGACACCAGCGGCATCAACGCCAAAATCATCGGCAATCACCAATAAAATATTATCCGCTTTAGCAAGGCTAATGCAGCAAAAAAAAATCAATATCGATGCTGCAGATAAGAATCTAACTAATAGTTCTTGGCGCATATCTAAAGACATAGAGTTCAGCATAATTAATAACGTCTCTTGTTATTTTTTAGAAATATATAATGGAGCAGCAGTATGCTTTGATTTGTATTTGGATCACTAACAAATATAGTTGATATTGTATCTCACAGCCAGTAAACGGCCGAAAAAACCTGACAAACGAGGTCTAACTTAAGCTAGCTTAAACTGGCTAAAA
>DMZE01000218.1 GCA_003492055.1 Cellvibrionales bacterium | reverse complement strand
CAAGAAAATTGAAACCTATATCAGTCTAAAAAAACCAACCCTTGCCAAAATAACGCTTAAAGAAAACACCTCTGTTTTTCAACCAGATAGCACCAGACAATACCAATTTTTATTAGGCCTAGTTGCCTATGAGCATAATGAGTGGGAAGTAGCCGAACAGCATTTCTTAGATGCACTTGATACGCAGCCAGAAAATCTACAAAGTCTTATTGCTTTAGCAAAGGTTAAAATAGCGCAAAAAGAATTAGATTCAGCCCGCCACTATCTTGCTAAAGCCAGCGCAATTGACAGCACGAATATTGATATACTCATTACATCAGCGATAGTCGCCAACAATAACGGTGACCTAGAAAGCGCAGAAAAAAATCTAACAGAAGCATTAAATGAAGTAGGCCAAGGAGATGCTCCAACCGTTAACAAAATCCATATACTGCATTTATTATCAGACTTGCTATTAAGGCAAAATAAACCCAATGAAGCCTTGATATATTCTGAACTTACCGCCAAAGCCAGCCCTAAAGGCGCAGAAGTAAGCCTTAAGCTGAGTGAAATTGAAGATTTAATTCGTGGGGGAAAAATCCCAGAAGCCGAAATAATTCTACTCAAGCTCTACGAATCCTATAACGATGCAGTTACCGGAACCGCATTGGCCATGATTAGCTTCTTAAACGGAGACGCCATTAAAGCTGACGCATATTTTCGCGACAATTTTGACCCTGAAAATGCCGCCACTAATGTGAAGCAAGCTTATGTACTTAATCAAATTCAACTTAACCAACCCCAAAAAATTCTAGGCATGTTAGAAGCCGCTTTACAAAAGCAGCCAAAAGACCCCAAGCTGCTTTCTACCTATGGCCTGGCATTACTCGCTGCAGAGGATGAATCCGGCGGCCTAAAGGCCATTAATGAATCGCTGGCTATTGCTCCCGACAATACCGAGCTAAGGCTTGCTCTTGCAAGATATTACAACCATATTAAAAACTTTTTTTTAGCCCATAAACAGGCGGAAATCGCCTACCAACATAGCCCTGACAATAAACAAACCCATGCCCTTTATGCGTCAACACTATTAAATACTGGCCAAGCCAAAAAAAGCATAAAACTCGCTGAGCAGCTTATAGAAAAGCACCCTCAAGATATTGACAACTATTTTCTTGCCGGCAGAATTTTGATGACACTTAAGAAGACATCAGAGGCCGCAAGCTATTGGGAAAAATCCCTTACTATCGACGCTGAAGCACTAATAGCGCACTACGCCCTTGGCGAAATTGCATTAATAGAAAAAAACAGTGACCAAGCGCTATTTCACTATTTAACGATTATTGACAAGGACAGCACACAGGGTACCGCTTATAAAGGTGTACTAGCCGCCTATGAATTAAATGCAGATATTCAGGCTGGCATCAAAAAAATACAATCACTGACATCCGAGCACCCTGCCGAAGCAACACCTTTAGCTGTTTTAGCTGAATATCAATTGAGAAGAGATAACATCGAAGCTGCGCTACCGTTAGCTAAAACAGCCATCGTCTTAGACCCCAGCTTAAGTTATGCCGTTAAATTAAACGAGCTTATTCATTATCAATTATCAGTAAAACAATTAGCCGCAAAAAACTTTAACGCCGCTCGGCAATCACTTGGAGTCGCACTAAAATCAGCACCTCGCAGCCTCGACTTTTTAAAGCTACAAGCAGACATTGAAATTGCCACCTCAAATCACAACCAACTAGAACAAGTACTCGTCATTATAGATGAACATCACCCCAACACAGGGCTAGCTAATGCATTAAAAGGTGACTCACTTATAAAGCAACAAGCGTATGATGCTGCTTTATCTCAGTATCAAACGGCATGGAAAAAACAACCCAATGACAGGCTGGCCTTAAAAATATCTTCATTATTAAAGAGGGATGGTAATAAAGTTGCACAAGATGAGTTTTATGGCGACTGGATTCAAGCCCTACCGAACGCCATTGAACCCTATGCGAGACAGGCACAACGCGCCAATGCGCAAGGCGATAGACCATTAGCGATTAGCTTGTATGAAGCAGCATTACTCAGACAACCCGAGTCACTTCTTATACTCAACAATTTGGCCTGGGCTTACCACTTAGAAAACCAGCCGCGCGCCCGTCTACTAGCAGAAAAAGCGTATAAGCTAGCACCTGAGAATGTAGCACTCATTGATACCTATGCAGCAATACTGCTTAAAGAAGGCAATAAAGAGCAATCCATTCAACTATTAGAAAAAGCATTAAGATTAGCGCCCGAAGATGAAGTTATACAAAAACATCTTGATGCGGCAAAGGTATCGAATGATCATTCATAATATTGACTAATGAACAATAAATAAGGAATGCTGGGCAAGGAATACTGGGCCATGCAAGAGAAAGACGCTTGCCCAGAGCCGAAAGGCCAAAGTAAAAAAATAAATGCACCCAAAAAACAAAACTACCAAAATGCATTTGAATCTATCAGTGCTAAGGCATTAAGTGCGCCAAACCATCCAGCACTAAATCGGGCTCATGCTGTAATGTGATGGATAAATGCTGCTGTAGCATCTCAGCGTCACCGCCAGTAATAATAACGGCTACGCCATCCTCTGCTTCCGCCACAAAGGCTCGTAGCGTGCTTTCAATTAAACCGGTCATACCTAGCAGCACACCCGACAAAACCGCATCACCGGTGTTATCAGCAGGCTTTAATGACTGCTCGGCAGCCGCATTAACAAATACACGATCGGTGCCACCCAGTAATGACTTCAATTGCATGGCATAGCCTGGTGCAATATGGCCACCTTGATGTACACCCTGCGCGCTCACAAAATCGAGCGTTAAGGCACTGCCGGCATCAATCACACAAAAAGGCACATTACTGACCGATACCGAAGACAAATGCGCCGCCGCAATAACACCGCACCAACGATCAACGCCCATGGTAGAAGGCAAGGCATAACTGTTTTGAAGTCCGCAGGCACTGCTGGTGGTTTCTGCAAACTCGGCAGCGACTTGCCACTTATCTAAAATGTTAGTGGTGAGCGTAATCAGCTGTTCAGAATCACGCACCGAGGCAATGCGTACGCGCTTAATGAGCGGGTCAGCACCTTTAGATAGAATGGCTTGCTCAATATTGTCGAGCAGCGTCGTTTCGTCTAGAGCATTCACGCCAGCAGCTATAGGCTTATCACCCTGCAGCGCCCGCCACTTAATGCGGGTATTACCGACATCGATATCCAGAATCATGATTAATCTTTTGGCTCGCGTATCCATATTGGCTCACTCATCCACACTTATACGTATTTATACTGACTTATTTGCAGGCATGTCTATCGATTGTCATTTATCAATTGCCACGCAAGCTTACTTCACCGCCATTAAAAGTGCGAAGGCCTTCGGCAGTTTCAATACAAAGTGAGCCATCGGGCTTAACGCCTACTTGCTTACCCTGTAATTCGTCTTTGCCTAGTTTTAAAACAATATC
>DMZE01000069.1:3030-3514 GCA_003492055.1 Cellvibrionales bacterium | reverse complement strand
TTTCATGGTTATGTTTAAGGCCTATTAAGTTGCCGGGTTTGTAAACTCTTAGCGCAATATTGTTACCAATTAATTTATATCCCTTAGGATTTAAGTCGGCTATAGAAATACGTTGTGTGGCGAATTGGGTTGCGTTATCAGTGTTACTTCCACAATTTTTCTGGATTTTAAATTCGATACTATTACCATCGAATTCAGTGTTCTGCCAGTTACTCGCATAAATGCCATTCCAGACATCATTATTTATTTTCGTTTTATCTTTCCGCACTTTTTTTTCACCTGCGGTGTATTCAGTATTAAAACGATGAGTGAATGCCTCAAAGCTTTTTTTGCCACTTAAAAAATAATGAATAGCCGATAAGTCGATGCAGGTTTCCAGTGCGCCTGTTGCGGGGGTTCGTGTGTGGGCGCGAACGTGTGGCGGCCCATAGCTGCTGGTTAAATGTTTTGCTAGATCGCTAGATAAGCAGCTAGAGGTAAGTGT
>DMZE01000069.1:0-2993 GCA_003492055.1 Cellvibrionales bacterium | reverse complement strand
AATTTTTTCATTATTATTTTCATTGTCATCTACTGTATCGCTGTCTTCTTTTATAAAGCGATGTGGTTGCTGGTCTTCTTCGTAACTCACGCAAAAATTAGTATGGCTATTAGCGTCTTCACAAATGCGTACGCCAACAATGGCCGTGCGCATATATTCAGCAAGTACATCAATCTGATTGGCCGTTAATTTTTCTGGGCTTGCGCAGCACAGTGCAGCAATGGTTTTATAACTGGCACTAAACTTAACCGCGTTGGCCTCAGTGCAGCTATTGGTTAATGAATATTGATATATTTTATGCAGTAATTGCCAGCAACCAGGCGGTGGACTTTCGTAAAGTTGATAGGAGGCGATAGCCGCATTACATAAAAAATCACTCGCTTTTATGAGCAACTCGTCGATATGCGGGGCAGATTTACTACTCAGTTGTGCCTGTCCTGCGACACAATAAATATGTCCGAATAAGGTAAAAAATTCTTGGCGTTTTCGATAAATGTCGATTTCTTGATGGCTATCCACTTGCTGTCTGAGCAAGCCGCTCATGACAGTCATGATGGGTTCGCCAAGAATATCTAACACATCAACTAATTGGTTTAATTCACAGGGAGAGGCAGTGAGTTCTTTGCCGGCAACAATCAGCTGGTTAGCCATGGCGCGAATATTGGTTCGTGGCAAAACATTGACCCACGATCGTAAGCCCTCAATGGTGGGTTCGCAAAAGCTAAATTCAGGTAGCACCTGTTTATGCTTTTTATTTTTTCGCTTAAAGAACATGCAAATTCAAACCCATTAAAAGCTAATACCATGAAACAAAGGGTATGCCACGCAATGCAGGCAAGTTTTCTGAGTATAGGTATTGATTGATTTATGTGCTGAATATGGCGGAGTTTATGTTAACTGGTCGATAGTTTTTTTTAAGAATGTTTAACGTATCTGAGCTTTTTCGACCTTATAAGGTAGGCAAAATAGGGGTTTTAGAGGTTTTATCAGCTTCTTCGCGTACTAGTCGCGGGACGAGATAGCCGGGTAGGCGGGCAGTGACCTCGCCCATAATCGCTTTGGCGTCGTTATCGCTTATTGCAAAATGGGCAGCGCCTGAAACGGTGTCTAATAAATGCAGATAATAGGGCAGTACGCCTATTTCAAAGAGTCGCTCACTTAATTCCACCAAGGCAGTAGCCGAGTCGTTAATCCCTTTGAGCAAAACGGTTTGGTTCAATACAGTGACACCAATGGCTTTCAGTTTATCAATAGCGTTTTTGACCGAGGCATCGAGTTCATTGGCGTGGTTACTATGAATAACGACGACTTTTTTACCCGGCCATTGTTGGAGTATCTCGAGCAAGCCTGGATCAATTCGCTGAGGTAAGACGACCGGTAGGCGAGAGTGGATGCGTAGCGTTTTGATATGAGGAATAGCAGCAATGTGCTGGTTAAGCCAGCTAAGCTGCGCGTTACTGCTCGCTAACGGGTCGCCACCGCTGTAAATTACTTCATTGATTTCAGGGTGTTGTTGCAGATAGTCCAGCGCCTCAGCCCACATAGCGCGACTGGGCTGGTTATCTTCATAAGGAAAGTGGCGACGAAAACAATAACGACAGTGAATAGCGCAGGCTTTAGTGACAATAAGCAGGGCACGACTGCGGTATTTATGGATGAGTCCTGGCGTGTTATTAAAGTTGGACTCATGCAAAGGATCAGCGGTGTAGCCCGGTGTCAGTTCATGCTCTTTGACTAACGGAAGCACTTGTCGAAGCAGGGGATCATTGATATCCCCCTTAACCATACGGTTAATAAAGGGCGCAGGCGCACGTATAGGAAAGTCCTGTGGGCTAATATCTGGATCACCGTCAATGCTAGTGGCAAAATCCGCGGTTGAAATATTCAGTTGTTGGAGCAGTTCAGCCAGTGTTAGTGTCGAGTCAGATAACAATTGCTGCCAACTCTTTACTTCGGCAACACGAATAACGGTATTTTCAGTCTGACAGCTTGGGCTTGTTCGCGTTATCATAGGGCCATTCCGGTACTTGAGTGAAATCTGTCAGTTGGGTGGCACGAGCTAGCCAATTTAAAACAAAAGCAATTAAAAGAACAGTACCTAAACTAAACGTAAACACTTGTTGAGGAACATCATGGGCAACTATTCTACCAATGAATTCAAGAATGGCTTAAAAATTATTATTGAAGGCGATCCTTGTAATATTGTCGATAATGAAGTGGTTAAGCCGGGTAAAGGCCAGGCCTTTAACCGCGTGCGTTTAAAGAATTTAAAAACCGGCCGCGCTTGGGAAAAAACCTTTAAATCTGGTGAGAGTGTAGAGGCTGCCGATGTCATGGAAACCAGTATGGAATATCTCTACTGTGATGATGAGTTTTGGTATTTTATGGACCCTGTTACTTTTGATCAAGTGCCGGCTTCAGCCGCAGCTATTGAAGATGCCAAACCCTTTTTAAAAGAGCAAGAAACATGCATTATCACTTTATGGAATGGTGCGCCGTTAACCGTCACATTACCGAATTTTGTTGAAATAGCGGTTGGCGAAACGGACCCTGGTCTAAAGGGTGATACAGCACAAGGTGCGACTAAGCCGGCCACTTTAGTGACCGGTGCGGTGGTTCGCGTACCGTTATTTATTGATAAAGATGAAGTGTTGAAAATTGATACTCGCACAGGCGAATATGTTTCGCGCGCATGATCGAGCAAACCGGCGCCAATCCGGCTGCGCTTAATCGACAAAATACGGGTGAGCGTTTGGCGAAAAGAGCCGCCACGCTTGCCAGTATTCGTCACTATTTTTCGCAGCAGCAGGTGTTAGAAGTTGAAACGCCGTTGTTAGGTCAGTACCCCGTAACTGACCCTCAGCTCGATAATCTTCGTGTTGAAAATCCTTTCGTAATAACCCCAGCTAACTCCAACTCCAACTCCAACTCTAACTCTAACTCTAACTCTAACCCTAACCCTAATCTAGTAAACCGAACATTCACTACTCTAT
>DMZE01000009.1 GCA_003492055.1 Cellvibrionales bacterium | reverse complement strand
TGTTTGCTGAGGTTGATGGTAGCTTCCCTAATCATGCCCCCGATCCTTCAGCGTCAGGCAGTCTGGATGCTTTAATCAATGAAGTTAAGCTTCAGCAAGCCGATCTTGGTTTGGCTTTTGATGGCGATGCAGACCGCATGGTGGCTGTCACTGCTGCGGGTAAGGTGGTGAGCGCCGATCAAATGTTAATGCTCTTTGCTAAAGATGTGTTGACGCGTAATCCGGGTGCCGATGTTGTTTATGATATTAAATGTTCGCGCCATCTTAATCAGCTGATTGCCAGTCATGGTGGCCGGCCCGTTATGTCGAAATGTGGGCATTCGCTGATAAAGCAAAAAATGCTAGAGACGGGGGCGTTATTGGGTGGGGAGTTTACTGGCCACTATTGTTTTAAAGAGCGCTGGTTTGGTTTTGATGATGGCTTGTACAGCGGCGCTCGATTAATTGAATTTTTGACGATGGAAGGGACTTTGCTAGATGCGGTGATTGCCGACTTGCCTGCCAGCATGAATAGCGTAGAAGTTCATTTACCTGTTGATGAAGCGCGTAAGTTTGCGATTGTTGAGGCACTTCAGCTTGCGCTAGAGCAAGGTCTTAACGCTGATGACGGCCAAATCACATTGTTGGATGGTGTAAGAGTCGATTATGCCGCTGGCTGGGGTCTGGTGCGTGCGTCCAATACCTCCGCTAGTTTGAATTTGCGCTTTGAAGCCGACAATGAAGCTGCCCTTGATAGTATTCAGGTCAGTTTTCGTGAGGCATTACTTGTTATCGCCCCTGAGTTAGAGTGGTAGATAGCCAAAATAAGGCACTATTCCAATATCACTAGATCATGAATACGCACATTATCGAGCGGCGTTTTTTATCTATTTGATGCGTTATACTGCGCGTCAGAATATTTAATTGATCCGAGAGGGTTAGTTAGATTGATAGCCAGCTAACAAACGAAATATCTACTTATGTCATTAAATCAAAAAACAGCCAGCCAAATCGCCGCAATCTTGACGGAATCATTGCCCTATATCACCCGTTTTACGGGCAAGACAATGGTGATTAAGTACGGTGGCAACGCGATGGTTGAAGATTCGCTCAAGAAAAACTTTGCCCGCGATATCGTATTGATGAAATTGGTAGGTATGAATCCGATTGTTGTGCATGGAGGCGGCCCGCAAATCGGTGATTTGCTTGAGCGACTCAATATCGAATCACGCTTTGTTAATGGTATGCGCGTTACCGACAACGATACGATGGACGTTGTCGAAATGGTATTGGGTGGGCAGGTCAATAAAGAGATTGTTAACCTGATTAATCAGCAAGGCGGGCAGGCACTGGGTTTAAGCGGTAAAGACGGCAATTTAATTAAAGCCAGTAAGCTTGAAGTGACAGCGCATTCGCCCGAAATGGCGACACCTGAAATTATTGATATTGGCCATGTTGGAAAAGTGGATTCGATAAACGTTGAATTGCTTAACGCGTTGACGGCTAATAATCTTATACCGGTTATTGCGCCTATTGGCGTTGATGACGAAGGGGTTACTTATAATATTAATGCCGATTTGGTGGCGGGCAAGCTAGCTGCCGTTATGGGCGCTGAAAAGCTCATGTTGCTGACCAATGTGCCGGGTTTACTTGATAAGCAAGGCAAAGTGCTGACAGGCTTGTCTACATCGCGCGTAGATGAGCTGATTGCCGACGGGACAATTACCGGTGGCATGCTGCCTAAAATCGCCTGTGCGCTTGATGCGGTGCAGGGTGGGGCAACCAGTGCGCATATTATTGATGGCACAGTACCGCATTCAGTAATGCTTGAAATCTTTACGGATTCTGGCGTAGGTACGCTGATTACCAACGACGAATAGTCAATCAGATAGTATTGACGCTAATGTTGCAGCTAAGCATTAGCGTTTTTTTATATTTAATGCTTTAGTCACTCTTTTTTTTATAGGCGTCGTTTCTCATTCTCTTATCTTGCTCTCCTATTTTGTTTCCCCTTCTTGTTCAAGTCATCGATAATATTGTTTTATGATGTAGCAATTATTTAGCGATTAAATAAAAAAAATCGCTTTTATCGAACGAAAACACTTCATTTAAAAAAGAATTAGGAGTATCTTGGCACCCGTAAGCAATGGTGAGTGCAAACCAACTAATTCGTGATCAAAAAATAATTAATAAACGAAGTGTGTTGCATAAGTCATCAACGAAACACTATAAGCTGGAATAGCGATGCCTAGAATTGCACAGAAGTACTCTCGCCGCCAACAAATCCTTGAAGCCTTAGCGCATATGCTTGAAGTCGCTCCTGGTGAACGTATTACAACCGCTGGACTTGCCAAAGAAGTTGGCGTATCTGAAGCTGCGTTGTATAGACATTTTCCAAGTAAAGCGAAAATGTTTGAAGGTTTAATCGAATTTGTTGAAGAAGCGATATTTACTCGCGTTAATGTCATTGTGAGTGAAGAGAGCTCAGCGATTGCACGCTTAGAAAGAACCTTATTATTATTATTAGGTTTTGCCGAAAAGAATCCTGGCATTTCACGTATTCTTAATGGTGATGCCTTAGCCGGCGAAACTGACCGATTGCGTACCCGTGTTGCTCAGTTTTATGACCGTCTTGAAACTCAGCTTAAGCAGATTGTCCGTGATGCTGAAATTAACGAAGCTATTCGTCCCACCGTGCCAGCAGCCAGTGCAGTCAATATTCTATTAGCGGCGGCAGAAGGGCGTATAGGTCAATATGTGCGTAGTGAGTTTAAGCGGCCACCCACTCAAAACTGGCAAGAGCAGTGGCAATTATTAATGGCCGGCTTTTTTCGTGAAAGTGTTGCCCAAAAACCACAGCATTCAATGGCTAGACAAAATTCGTCCGTTGCCTAAAGCGTGAGTTAATTGTTAGTTGAGCATTGCTTAGTCGGTAGCTTTTACAGGTTGTTTCATAAGCTGGCTAAACCGAGTAATGTCGAGCGCGTAACGTTGAGCAACGGTATCTTTCTCTTCTTGCATCGATTTTAACGAAGCGTTCGCTTCATTCAATTTCTGTTCTAATTCTTCAATATTGTTACGAATAACGAGCGGTACTTCTCTGCCTGTTCTCTCTATATCGGCGGCTCGGCTTTGTTGGCGCTCAACCTGATCTTTTAAACTCATCATATTGCTGCGTAAAATACTAATACGCACATCAAATCCAGCCAGTTTACGATTGCGCTCAGCCGTTAAGTCTTCGACGCTGCTATAGCGCAGTAACAGCGATTCGTTTTGTTCGCGTGAGTCATTCTCTTGCTGCGTTTTGAGCTCGCGGGCTTTGAGTTCGTCGCTTAACAGTGCGTATTCTTCGTCGTTAAGTTCGGCGGGTACTTCTTTAATAATATGCCCGCCCAGCGTCACAATGGCATAGCCACGTTTTACTTCTGCGGGGGTGACAGAGGATTTAAGCTCAACGGTACCTCTCTCGTTTATGACTCGATAGTAGGCAGGTTCTTGACTATGGCTAATATTGCTCAACGTTAGCGCCATAATAAGCACTAACGTGAGTGTGGTTAACCCAGCCCATTGACTGGGTTGGTGAAAGCGGTTGTTAGCTATGAGTAACTTCATGCGCGCCATATTGATGCCAGTAGGTTTTTATTGCCTCAAGCTGTTGGTCAGAAACAACGTTGTCTTGAGCGTCTTGTGGTTTAGACAGAAAGTCTAGCAAGTGTTCAATGGTAACAATGCTTAATACTGGTAAATTAAAGTCTTGTTCAAAAGTTTGCGTGGCAGATAAATTGTTTGGACCTTTTTCGCATCGATCGAGTCCAATAATAACGCCAGCAGGCTGAGCTTGGTCGTGCTCGGCTAATAAAGCTAAAACTTCTCGTATAGCTGTGCCAGCAGTGATGACGTCATCAATAATGAGTACCTTACCCTGAAGAGGGGAGCCAACAATTGAGCCGCCTTCGCCATGATCTTTTTTCTCTTTGCGATTAAAGGCGTAAGGCACATCACGATTATGATAAGTCGCTAATGCAGCGGCTGTAACGGCTACAAGAGGAATGCCTTTGTAAGCAGGGCCAAATAGCATGTCGAACTCAATACCTGAAGCGATAATTTTTGCGGCATAGCATTGACCTAATATAGCGAGCGCTTGGCCTCGATCAAATTTACCGGCATTGAAGAAGTAAGGACTGCATCGTCCCGACTTTAATGTGTATTCGCCAAAGCAAAGTGCGTTGGCATTAAGTGATAGCTCAATAAATTCATGTTGAAATTTTTGCATAAAAGATTTTTTACCGAATTGTATGACTGATTGTATAACTGATTGTATAAATAATGTGGCGATCTGCAATTAGTCGTCTTATTTAACTGTACATCATATTATAAACCTATTTAAACTGCGCGGCCTGAGATGAAGTCGCTAAAATTGTGTCAATGCTAGCCAGATGACCTGTTTTTAACTTAAAATCATCATTTTAAAGACATTGTTTGTTTCTGCCAATAATAACTAGAGAGATAGCCGGCTGTGTTTTATTTTAAAACGGCTTAATGCTGGTTTGAGTTTTTATATTTAATATATTGGGTGAGGAAATCGAATGCGGGTAATCAGCTTTTGTGCTGAAGGGATTGAGCAGGCAGCAGGACGCGGCTTTTATGAGTGGGTAGACAGTCAGGATGCAGATGTTATTTGTATTCAGGATATTCGTACCCAGGAACACTTGCTGCGTGATGATATGTATTTCCCGTCATCATATAACGTCTACTTTTTTGATAATCCTGAAAGTACTAATGGTGTTGCCGTTTATTGCCGCGACCTTCCTAAAGCCATTATGACAGGCATGGGCTTTAACGACTTCGATATGGAGGCCCGGTATATTCAGGCGGACTTTGAGCAGATTAGTTTTGGATCATTATTAGCGCCTGAAGCAACCGCCAATGATGAAGCGAGCATTGCTCGCAAAGCGCAGTTTTTTCAGCAATTGCATGATCACCTTGCCAAGATTAAAAATAAGCGACGTGAGTTTGTTATATGTGGCAACTTTCGTGTTGCTCATCAACCAAGAGATGTTGAGAAATCTGATCAGCACCGCGATAGTATTGGTTTTACCGATACCGAACGCGCTTGGTTAGATCAAATGCTAATTGACTTAGGTTATGTCGATGCTTTTAGAGCAGCGATTAGTGATGATGATGAATTTACTTGGTGGCCATCAGGCACCATCGATGACGATGGCTGGCGAGTTGATTATCAAATTGTTTCTGAAGGCTTAAGAAAAACGATTGAATATGGCGGCATTTTAAAGAGTAAGTCGTTTTCAGCGCATGGGCCTTTAACGATTGATTATGATTACGAAATTTGTCCAGAAGACAATATGCCGCGTTATTAATTGATTAAAGAAATAACCACGGCCTATCGTTTATCTTTTAATTATCTTACACAGTGCTTTATCAAAGAAACAGCAGCGCCTATTTTGCCAGCGCTGCTTTTTGCAGGTCAATTAGTTCATTAATGCCTGACTCAGCGAGTGCCAGCATAGATGATAATTCCTGCTGAGAAAACGGTGCCTCTTCAGCTGTGCCTTGTATCTCAATAAACTTACCTTGCTCTGTCATAACAACATTCATATCAGTTTCGGCATTGGAATCTTCTGGATAATCCAAATCCAAAATTGCTTCGCCTTTATAAACACCAACAGAAATTGCAGCAATCATCGAGACTAAGGGGGATTCTTTTATCCAGCCTTTAGATTGCATAAAGCTAAAGGCATCGACTAAGGCGACACAGGCACCGGTTATTGACGCTGTTCGTGTGCCACCATCGGCTTGAAGTACATCGCAATCAATGATGATGGTGTATTCGCCCATGGCTTTAAGATCAACAGCTGAGCGTAGTGAGCGACCAATTAAACGTTGAATTTCAAGTGTTCGGCCACCTTGTTTGCCGCGAGCGGCTTCTCGATTCATTCGCTCGTTAGTTGAGCGAGGTAGCATGCCATATTCGGCCGTAATCCAGCCGCGGCCTTCACCTTTCATAAATCGTGGCACACCTTGCGTTACTGATGCTGTACATAGCACGCGCGTATCGCCAAACTCAGCAATAACAGAGCCTTCGGCATGTTTAGTTGCTTGGCGTGTAAAGGTGACTGAACGTAATTGGTTATTGCTACGGCCGCTAGGTCGATCCATAAGGTAAAATCCTAATATTAAGTAGTGAGAGAGTCATTGCGCATTTAAAGAAGCAGTGACAAGGAGTTTGCGATTTTTTTGCATTATACACTGGCGATACCTTTGCACCATCGTCTAAATGTTCGTATACAGGTACAATGTTCGTATACAGGTACAATGTTCGTATACAGGTGAAAAGTTGACCGTGAGAGAGTGTTAGTTCGCCCATATTCACCATTCTGTTTTGTTGATTCAGAATAGAATTAACAAACAACCCCTATGAATCCATGACTAAAACCTTGTGACTAAAAGCCTTATGATAAAAAAATCAACTCTAACTGCTAATAGCATGACTGCATTTGCACGCGTGCAAGGTGATAATTCCTTAGGTACTTATGCATGGGAATTGCGCAGTGTTAATCATCGCTATCTTGAAACGCAATTTAAATTGCCTGACAAATTAAAAGTGTTAGAGCCCGCTTTAAGAGAGCGCATGCGAAGTGCATTGGCGCGGGGCAAAGTTGAGTGTAATTTATATTTTAAGGCCAATGAATCTGAGCAAGGGTTTATTGTTAATGAAGAAAAAGTTGCCGCGTTAATGCAGGCGGCTCAACAGCTAAGTGAAAAAAATTCCAGTCTTGCGCCATTAAGCAGTTATGAAATACTCCAATGGCCCGGCGTATTGCAATCGGTTGAATTGAATATAGACGCCATTGTTAAAAGCTTATTAGAAAGTTTTGATGATGCCTTATTAAAGCTGGCTGAAGCACGCCATGCTGAAGGGCAGCGAATGACAGATGTTATCTGTGAAAAGCTTGATCAGGTTGATGATCTAACGAATCAAGTAAAGCTCAATATGCCGCAAATTTTAGCTGAGCATCAAAAGCGCCTTGAAGAGCGGCTAGCGCAGCTAAGTGTTGATGTCGACCATGATCGATTGGCACAAGAAGTTGTGATGTTGGCGCAAAAAGTCGATATTGCAGAAGAGCTCGATCGATTGGTTGCGCACACGGCTGAGGTGCGAGACACTTTGGCGAAAGATGAGCCCTGTGGTCGACGGCTTGATTTTCTTATGCAAGAATTGAATCGTGAAGCGAATACCTTAGGCTCTAAATCGATTGCTACTGATAGTAGTCAAGGTGCGATTAATCTTAAAGTGCTGATTGAGCAAATGCGCGAGCAAGTTCAGAATATCGAGTAATAGTTTTATTGTTTTATCATAGAAGCCGAGAACGGTTAATTATTCAGGTTTATAAAGTATGAGTCCGGTTAGGGGAAATCTATTTACAGTGTCAGCGCCGTCGGGTGCGGGCAAAACCAGTCTAGTCAACGCCTTGGTGGCGACTGATGAGCGTTTACGTGTTTCGGTTTCGAATACCACGCGCGCCATTCGTCCCGGCGAAACAGACGGGGTTAACTATCATTTTACTGAGGCTGCTACCTTTGAGCAGATGATTAAAGAGGGTAGCTTTCTTGAATACGCAACGGTTTTTGGCAATTCATACGGCACATCCAAAATTTGGGTGAATGAGCAATTAGATTTGGGCTTTGATGTGATTCTCGAAATTGACTGGCAAGGAGCGCTTCAGGCGCATCAGTGGTTAATGGCTGAGCAAGGTAGTGCTGGTGTGGGAATCTTCATTTTACCGCCCTCATTGCATGCCTTACGATCGCGTTTAGAGGGTCGAGGCCAGGACGGTAGCGACATTATTGATGGCCGTATGGCCGCCGCTGTCGATGAAATGTCTCATTTTGAGCAAGCCGATTATCTGATTATTAATGATGATTTTGATATTGCTCTAGCGGACTTAAAAGCGGTGATTTTGGCCACAAGGCTGCGTTTAAGCCAGCAACAAAGTCAGTATCAGCCTTTGTTGGCATCATTATTGGCCGATTAGGTCATAATGTGGGCGGTTTCATGCTCGCAAATTGAGGCGAATTTGCTTATACTGCGCGGCCATTTTGGTGCCTAGTCAAGTTGTTATAGCATTTAACGGTATTGGCTTTTAGGCGGAATCGGGCAGATTTAATCCAGACATCATTCCATGTCGATATCCTTATCGATATCCACATATAGGCGAACTAATATTATGGCTAGAATTACTGTAGAAGATTGTTTAGATCACGTTGAAAACCGTTTTGAACTCGTAATGGTAGCTAGCAAGCGCGCTCGTCAAATTGCGACTCAGGGCAAAGATCCTATGGTTGACGTTTCTGACGATAAGCCACCGGTTATTGCGCTTCGCGAAATCGAAAAAGGCTTAATCGATCCTAAGAATATGGATGCCGAAGAAGAAGTAGATGACCTAACAGAAGAGCTTGCTGCTGAGTTCGGTATCTAAAATAAATTTTTAAAGTGTAACAGTTCCTCTACCAAAACCGCCGACCACAGATTATATTGTGGTCATGGCGGCTACAATTAACGATCTTACCCAAAAGCTTGATGCTTACCTCGATGACGACCAGATAGATTTGGTGCGTCGCGCCTACTTGTGCGCGGAAAAAGCCCATAGTGGGCAGACTCGACGCTCTGGCGAACCCTATGTTACCCATCC
>DMZE01000226.1 GCA_003492055.1 Cellvibrionales bacterium | reverse complement strand
AATGGCTATGACGCCTTAGTTGAGCAAGATCAATCATTGGTTGCCGAAATTTTTGAAGGTATCTTTAATCATCGTCAATTCACAGGTCGCTCTGGCGGCATGTATGCTTATGAAGGCTTAGGCTCAATCTACTGGCACATGGTATCTAAACTGTTACTAGCCGCGTTAGAGAGCTTCCGTAAAGGCGTAGAAGTCGGCGCTGATGCAACGGTTATGCAAAAGTTGGCTGATTGTTATTTTGATATTCGTGCCGGCATAGGCTTTAACAAAACGCCCGCTAACTATGGCGCTTTCCCTACCGATCCTTATTCACATACACCGGGTTTTGCTGGCGCTAAACAGCCAGGTATGACTGGCCAAGTGAAAGAAGAAGTCATTACCCGCTTAATGGAACTCGGGGTTGTAGTTACTAACGGAAGCATTACCTTCAACCCGTTTATTCTTCGCAAAGCTGAGTTTTTATCTAACGATGATACTTTGGTTTATTTTGATATTAACGGTGATCAACAAACTGTCGCACTATCAAAAGGACAACTCGGCTTTACTTATTGTCAGGTCCCGGTTGTTTATGGCTTAGCTGATGGTTCGGAAGCGTCAATTGTAGTGACTCACGCTGATGGTACTAAGAATACTATTATAGGAGATACCGTTGATGCAGAAACGTCGTTACTGATCTTTGATAAGAAAGGCACAGTAACGCAAATTGATGTATTGCTTACACCGGCTTTAAACTAAAGCCGGAACAGGAATCGCAATAGAACCTGTATCAAAAAAGCTAAAACGCAGTAACAAAAAAGCCGGTCATTAAGACCGGCTTTTTTATGCGCGCATTCAAGTCATAAGCTTAAGCGGTTTTTCGAGCATCTAATTGCCCACGAATTTCATGAGCTCGCGCTTCATCTAAATCATAATTACGCATAACAAAGATAGCAATCAAAGTCCCCACACAAGGAATAACGATATAAGCTAACCGTAACAACTCAAGCGTCTCTTCACTTTGCACAGCTACCGATTGATCGAATCCGATAACACTAAGAATAAGGCCTGCAGCACCACCGGCAAATGCAGCGCCTAACTTAACCATCCACCAGTAAATAGCACCAAAGGTGCCCTCTCTGCGCTCCCCGGTTTCCAACTCATCAAGGTCACAAATATCTGCCGTCATTGACATCATAATAGTGAACAAGCCACCAATACCGAAAGCAAATAAGGGTAATGGAATAAATATCATCCAAGGTTTTTCTGGCGAGAAACACCACCAAAACAAAATATAACCGAGTAAAGAAATCGATTGAGATAATAAAAAGGTAAACCGTTTACCGTAATTTTGGGCCATCCAATTAACAATAGGAATAACCAAAAAGCAGGTACACAAAGCGCCAACTGAACCAAATAACGTTGGCCATACACCCGCTTGTGCAGGGTCTCCACCATTCATGTAATAAACAATAATAAACCATGAAAAAGCAGCAACAGTTTGGAAAGCATTAAAAATCAAAAACGTTGCTATACAGATTTTTTGAAACGGCTTATTACTAAGTGTAATGAAAATACCGCGAACAAAATCGCGAATAGTATCCATAAGCGTTGCATCATCATTTTGGCTTTCATCCTCGACACCAGCCGTAGAATGACAAAAAATTGCCGGCACTAAAGCGAGCACCATACAAATACCGCCAACCCAAAGCGATAAATATCGCGCACCTTCAGTCGCTGATTCAAACCAAGTAGGATCATATAAAACAATCCACAACCAAGGCGCAAGCACCCAAGCCCATTGACCTATCCATTGAGCCACCGCCATTAATCGCGTTCGCTCATGAAAGTCTGAGCTCATTTCATAACCCATAGCCACATAAGGTACGCTGAATATCGTCATGCCAATCCAAAACACACAAGACCAAGCAAGAAAATAATAGAAGTTATACATTTCAGAATTGTCAGCCGACAACTGCCACATCATGATAAATGATAGGCCCGAAATAATTGCGCCTATAAATACATAAGGTCTACGCTTACCCCAGCGAGATACCGTATGATCAGAAATATAACCCATTAACGGATCTGTTATTGCGTCGATCATTTTGGGGATAAAGAAAATTAATGACCAGAGAAGAGGACTCATACCTAAGCTCTGCACCAAAATCACCATAAAAATACCGAGTGCGGCAGGAAACAGTTGGTTAGCGAGCATGCCAATACCAAAAACAATTTTTTGGCTGAGTGGAATGCTATTGTTTTGTTCTTGCTGCGTGGCAGTATTCATATTATTTTTAGCCTTAGTTGTGTTTTTACTAGCACTACTTTGTACAATTAAAAATTAATCAAAAGAGAGAATCCATTCTTCGAACCCTCTCATATTGTTAGTGTGGCGCGTTATGTCATCAATGAAAAATACTTTTTTATTCTATGAACAATCAAGCCCATAAAGGAAGCTGTCTCTACTAAAATGGGTATATTCGCTGTCGCCGCATTATCATGGCTGTCGTCTACATAAACAAATAAACGGTATTCACCGGCACTCGGTGCAAAAAATTCAACTTTAGTGGTGCTATGGTCTGATGAGTCACGCCAAATAACCTCTGGACTCGGCTCAAAATCACCACCGTCACTTTCTACCGACTTATCAACTTCGGCCATAATCTCCCAACGATACTTTAAAATCTCATGCCTAGGATGCTCAATAGTGACTTCTGCCTGACAAACATGCCCTTCTATTAAATGGACATTGTCTTGTCCACTTAAGCCGTTAATCGTTAATCCAGTCATAGTGGGTACGCGATGCTCAGGCCATTCACCTGTCCACAGATACTGCATAACTTGAGCAGATTCTGTGTTTTTGCCGTTTTCTAAAATAACGCCATACCACGTGGGTGTGCGCTCTTGCTTTTGGCCCCATAAAAACACAAACGAACCAACGCATTGCTTAACATCGGCGGTAATATAATCGATATAACGCGTTTTATAATCATTAGCTTTGTCGCTGCTATTAGCTTCAATCGGCCTACCCCAATCCGTGCAGGTCGCTTCCCAATGACCGGTAGCTCCCCATTCAGACACGGTATAAGCACCTTGATAGCCGCTTTCTGACAAAAACCGAGGTAACTGGTCTATCTCTCCATATAACTGAAAAGATAGCAGGTCGACATTGGGGCAGCGTTCTACAACACGCTCAATCACTTCAGGTTCAGCACCAGCCAGCATCGTTGACGTTGGATGGTTAGGATCAATATCGTTAATCATGATCGCTATATCATTCACCGCATCCCAAACACGCGGATTTTTATGGCGCAAATTGAGCTCGTTACCAATACCCCACATCAATAATGCCGGATGATCTTTAAGCGCTAAAATATCTTGCTTAATAATCGCTTTTTGCTCGGCAACGGCTGCTGCGTCATCATAGTCAAAACCGTGGCGTTCTCGGGCAACGTCTATACCCATACACACCATTAAACCGTATTTGTGGGCCTCATCGAGTATCTGCAGGCCAGTATTTTCACCATTATCAACACGCCATGTTCTAAACGCATTTCCCCCGTGCTCAGCAAGACTTTGAATACTGCCCCACTCTAAACCAGCGCCTTTAATATAGAACGGTTTATCATCAACCGTGAGTTGATATTTTGTCTCTTGCTTGAGTAACTCGACCTTAACAGGACCCATCAAACGACTCCTTTAAGGCGCGTATAGAACTGAATTTATTAGAGGTAACAAAAGTAGGATACCACGCTATTCAGGGTCTAACAGTAATGCGAAAGACTTTAGCGCGGGCGAAGTCGATAAGTGGGTAGTATATAGTGATAGAATGGCTGCCAACCCCTATTAAGAAGGCTCCGCTCACTTTATATTAGTTATTTCCCCAGCATAGGCTTATAAGATTCCAATGACACATTATAAAAACTTTTTTCTAACGATTTCAATGGTACTACTGCTTGCTATTGCTCCATTGAGTGCTGCAACCTCTACAGCAACATCCATAGCGTCAACGAGCCCAACAGCTGCGGAAATTCTAGGTAATCCCGATTACCCAGCTATGTCTTACGGCGGCTACCGCGAAAAAACACGCGATGTCGTACCGACCAAAGATGAAATAAAAGATGATGTAAGAATCTTAGCGGCAATGGGCATTAAAATATTGCGAACTTACAACACCTCGCAATACCCGCAAGCAGAACGTCTTTTAGCCGCCATCCACGAATTAAAAGCCGAAGATGAAACCCTCGAGATGTATGTCATGCTTGGCGCCTGGAT
>DMZE01000007.1 GCA_003492055.1 Cellvibrionales bacterium | reverse complement strand
ACATATAGCAAAAAATTACGTCAATACTGACACAACACTTTTTAAACACTTATTAATATTAATAATTAGGAAAACCACTATGAAAAATCTGCCTTCACTCCCTAAAAAAGTCGCATTAGCCACTGTCTTACTAGCTTCTGCACAATCTCAAGCGGCCATCATTACCTTTGATGACAACGCACTAGCCTCTGACACCTTTTTTGCACCGGAAGATAACGTCAGCTTTATTAGCGGCGGCACTAGCTTTAACCATAGCTGGAACAACGATTGGGCGTGCTGCTGGGGGAACTTCACTTACTCCAACAAACAAGACACAACAACGATTGGCTACACCAATGATCGCAGCGCCATTACAGGAACAGGTGTAGGTACTGGGCAAGATAATTACGCCGTTTCTTACAGTAACGCAAGCATCAACTTTGCTGGCGCCACTCAAGTGGAATCTGCCTTTATCACTAACACTACTTACGCTTACTTAGCCATAAAAAATGGCGAAGATGGTTTTGGTGGCGTTAAAGGCCCTTTCGAAGCCGGTGACTTTTTTAACTTAACAATAAATGGTCTTGATCAAAGCGAAAACATCATCAGTACATTTGATTTCGCTTTGGCCGACGGCAGTGACGTGGTTGATAGCTGGACATTGGTTGATTTCAGCAGCCTTGGGACAGTCTATGGCTTATCATTTAGCTATAGCTCGTCAGATGTTGGTGAATATGGCATAAACACGCCCACTTACTTCGCGATAGACAATATTGATATTCAAGCGGTACCTGTACCTGCCTCAGCTTTATTGTTTTTATCGGCACTCACTGGCTTAGCAATTAGAAAAGCACGTAGCTAAAACGGTCTATGACAAGCGCGTATGGCAATGGCTTTAATTCGCCTTTTATTTGCATTTAAGTAAATACGCGCTTTGTCACCACCAATCCTAATAGGCTTTGGCGACACTAACAGTCATCATTGTTGATGACGTTCGCTATCCTACGCCCGCCCTCCTCACTCCAATAACAATTCATCAACAACCGACATCACAATGACCATCATTGCAGCAATAATGTTAGCCATAAACTTCATACCACTAAATGAAGAGCTTGACTTAATATTGCACAAAAAAAGATCTTAACCATTTGTGAGGTGTTAAGTTTTAAATTAATGGTTAGAATGTCTGGCTTTATGTACGTTTCGTCTGTTCGGGCGCCACCTAGCCGAGCAGAATTCAGTACAATTGATGTTATAAGCTTGGATCGTGTTCAAATTGGCAAATGACGCAGGCAATTGCAGGCAATATAGTCGCGCCGTTAGTCACGATTTCTTTACAAAAAATAAATTGGAACTCTATGAAAACTCTATCTGATATTGGTTTAATTGGCCTTGCTGTTATGGGTGAAAACCTTGTTTTAAACATGGCCAGCAAAGGATATACCGTTACCGCGTTTAACCGCTCTACCGATAAAGTCGAGAATTTCGTTAATGGTCGAGCCAAAGGCGAATCCATCCGCGGCGCCTACTCCATAGAAGAACTCGTCCAATCGCTGGCTAAGCCGCGTAAAATCATGATTATGGTGAAGTCCGGCGCCCCCGTTGATGCCACTATCGAGCAATTGCTTCCTCTTTTAGATAAAGGCGACATCATTATTGATGGCGGCAATACACACTTCCCCGATACGATTCGACGCGAAAAGTACTGTGCCGAACAAGGTATTCACTTTGTCGGTGCGGGCGTGTCTGGCGGTGAAGAAGGCGCATTAAAAGGCCCATCCATTATGCCTGGCGGCTCGGCTGAAGCCTGGGCAGGCGTTAAACCTATATTTCAAGACATTTCTGCCAAAGTCGATGATGGCGCACCTTGCTGTGATTATGTGGGCGAAAATGGCGCAGGTCACTTTGTCAAAATGGTCCATAACGGCATCGAATACGGCGATATGCAGCTACTGTGTGAAGCCTACCAAATTATGAAAGACGTGCTGGGTATGTCAGCCGATGAAATGCATGAAGTCTTTAAAGCCTGGAACACCACTGAGCTCGATAGTTATTTAGTTGAAATTACCCGTGACATCCTCTCTTATAAAGACGAAGACGGATCACCACTGGTAGAAAGCATTCTTGATACCGCCGGCCAAAAAGGCACCGGCAAATGGACCGGCGTAGTCGCGTTAGATTTAGGCGTACCACTCACACTTATTGCCGAATCGGTATTTGCTCGTTGTATTTCCGCGTTAAAAGAAGAGCGTGTTGAAGCCGCTAAAGTCATTACTGGCCCAGCCAAACATTTTGACGGTGACAAAGCCGCCTTTATCGAAGATTTACGTCAGGCTGTATTGGCCGCAAAAATCGTCTCTTATGCGCAGGGTTATACTTTAATGCGCGAAGCCGCCAAAGAGTTTAACTGGAACCTTAACTACGGTGGCATTGCGCTTATGTGGCGTGGTGGCTGCATTATTCGCTCAGCCTTCTTAGGCAAAATTAAAGAAGCATTTGATAAAAACCCAGAATTGAATAACTTATTATTAGACGATTATTTTAAAGATACCGTGGTTAACTCTCAGCAAGGCTGGAGAAATGTCGTGGTTAACGCTGTTACCAACGGCGTGCCCGCACCTTGCTTAACCGCTGCATTGAACTACTTTGATGGCTATCGTACAGCGCGCTTACCGGCCAACTTACTGCAAGCTCAGCGTGATTACTTTGGTGCTCATACCTATGAGCGAACTGATAAGCCAAGAGGCGAGTTCTTTCACACTAACTGGACAGGACGTGGCGGAAATACCTCGTCTTCGACTTATAACGCTTAAGGCTCTCAATCTATCCAACTTAAGGCTATCTATAAAGCTAAAGGCTTTTTATAACGTTTAAAACACCCAAGCGCTCCAAACAAAAGCCTGTTGCCGTAATAGCAACAGGCTTTTTTTAATTGTAGTGTCAGCATTCAGAGTTCAAAATTCACCTAAGCACCTTAGAAGCAAGCTTTTGACGGCGCCAGCGCCCAAAACGGATAGCACCACTCTAGCGTCTAGCATCTAAAGAGACTCATCCGTTACCTGTAAAGCTTTAATCCTAACGTTAACGGTTGCAGTGGCGCTAACCTTCATAGCTTCGGG
>DMZE01000149.1 GCA_003492055.1 Cellvibrionales bacterium | reverse complement strand
TTTAGCAACGGTTTAGCAACGGTTAAACCCTTAATGAATATCTAAGGCGTTCGCTAGAGTAGCCACCCGCTGACCCAAAACTTTGCAAAGGTTTATTTCATCATCACTAATAGGCAGTGTGCCATCAGGCCCTGCAATATGCGAGGCACCATAAGGTGTGCCACCTGTTTGAGTGTGATGAAGCGCGGCGTGACTATAGGGAATACCCACCGCCACCATGCCATGATGCATTAATGGCAGTAGCATGGTTAAAAGCGTTGATTCATTACCACCGTGCATACTTGATGTAGAGGTAAAAACCGCTGCAGGCTTATCAATCAAATCACCACTCAGCCAAAGGCTAGTCGTAGAATCAATAAAGTATTTAAGCGGCGCAGCCATATTGCCGAAACGTGTAGGGCTGCCGAGAATCAAACCGCTACAATTACGTAAATCGTCTTCAGTACAATAAAGCGGGCCATTATCTGGTATGTCCGATTGCGGCTGGTCACCAATATGGTCACTAACTGGCGGAACCGTTCTGACTAGTGCTCGCTGCCCGCGCACCTGATTGACTCCAGCAGCAATATGCTCGGCCATTTTGGCTGTTGCACCACTGCGGCTGTAATAAAGCACTAAAATTGTTTTCTCGGTCATGCTTGTTATTCTCTTTACAGATATCCGTTATGCTCTTTTGATAAGCGCCAAGGCATTTTCTGGTGGTCTTCCCAATACGGCCTTATTACCCTTAATGACAATAGGCCGCTCTATAAGCTTAGGAAACTGACACATCATTTTAATTAGGTAGGTATCCGTTAGGCTCTTATCTGCTAGGCTCTGCTCTTTATAATCGGCCTCAGCTTTGCGCAGTAATTCTCTAGGGCTTATAGCCAGCTTAGCCAGCACGGCTTTTAATTGCACAGGCTTTAGTGGCGTATCCAAATATAAAATAACATCTGGCTCAACACCGTGCTCTTTAAGTAATGCAAGCGTTTGACGCGATTTAGAACAACGCGGATTGTGGTAAATACTAAAATCACTCATTTAGATAATCCTGCATACTGAATAATGACAATATACCTACGAAGCTTTGCAGGTAGTTCGCGCAGCAGTATACAATAAATTGGACGATACAGATAAATGATCGAGAATCATAAAGGTTGTAATATGCAAGGTGATCCACGCACCATTCAAATACTGTTTTTTTCACTCTTATTGCTGCTAAGCGGTTGCGGCCTTGCTGAAAAAGACAGCAATACAGAAGCGGAATTTTCCATCGATAACTATAAGGGTAAGTGGCTTATTCTTAATTATTGGGCAGAATGGTGTGCACCATGCATAAAAGAAATCCCTGAGCTCAACACTCTGGACAATGACTACAGTGCCGACTTAGATGTAGTTGCTGTTAACTTTGATCATATAAAAGGCCAGGCATTAATAGATTTAGCCGCAAGAATGAGAATCGATTTTGATGTGTTAGAACAAGATCCTGCCGATATATTACGCTTATCACGCCCCGCATCACTTCCTACCACTTACCTATTTGATCGTAGTGGTAAGTTACACGCCAAATTAGTAGGCCCTCAAACCATTGAAACCCTCCTTAAACAAACAGATATTCAATAAAGTCTATAAAAAGGAGTGTGAGCTGCGTCGAATAAATTTACATTCATCACAGCCCTATCTTCAAAACATACTTAGAAACAAGCTATAAGCCACTGTTATATATACTTATAACCAACTCCGGCTTAGATTTCGCAACAGTTAACACAACAGGAACGCAACAGTAACACTCACTAGATGAAATTCAGTAAAACAGGCTAATATCTAGTCTAACGGTTTATTGAAGCTGCCTGCTATTTCGCTTAAAGAGTAGATGGGCCTGTATTGGTAATAGTCTTTGAGATTGAATAGCGTCTTTTGGAAATAGAAAGAAAGCTATTGAGGCTGACTAAAAAGTCTTTGCATCACAGAATACAATTTCACGTATGAATAAAAAACGGATACTGAGAGTAGTCAATGACTAAAAAAACGATAAGAATTAGGCAGACAGACGCCCCTTTTTTACAGCCCATACAATCCAATCGTTATCTAGAAATAAATGATGATTGGTTTTTCTTTACCCGAGAAAAAGACCTATTAGGCCCCTACCGCTCCCACCTTATCGCTGAGCATGCGGTAATGGTTTATATTGATAAAATGGTTCGTATTAATAATCACAAGCCGTCCCCCGACACAGAGAGCGCCGAGAGAGGAATGGCAAATAGTGAGATAAAGAGTGATATGAAACAAGATAAAAAAAGTAATGTCCTCTACTTTAAGCATCCAAATTGGAATATATAGGGGATAAGACCCAAAGCCGAACAACACACCTCGCACGTTCTAAGTTATACTAAACTACTGGCCTGATTTTTTTGACTGAATAACTCCCCGTCAAAAGTTGGGAACAGCAATCATTGCCTAACAAATGGAAAAAGCGGTGCTAAGCTTATTAGAGAGTTATGCGCTAGCAGGATATAACTAACAACGTGATAAAAAAAACGCCCTCAAAGGCCGACTTAAGAAATGAACTCGATAAGCAGATGGACGAGTTTCTTAATAAAGGCAAAAATGTTGCCGAAATACCAAGAGGGGTAAGCAGCCGTGATGGTGCAGATAAACCACTGCGTGCAGACACTTGGCAAATGGACAGCAGCAAGGGCAACTGGACCTACTTACCCGACGTAGTTGATTCGCTTGAAAAGCGACGACAATCGAAGACACT
>DMZE01000016.1 GCA_003492055.1 Cellvibrionales bacterium | reverse complement strand
GCAACGCAGATGATGGAGTCGATGATTACTAACCCAGTGCCAACACGTGCTGAAGTTTTTGATGTCGCTAATGCTGTTTTAGATGGGACAGATGCAGTTATGTTATCGGGCGAAACTGCTGCAGGTAAGTTTCCTGTTAAGGTTGTTAAGGCCATGGCTGAAACAGCACTGGGTGCAGAAAAACATCCTATGATGCGTCAGTCGAGCTACCGTGTTGATCGCACCTTTGACCTGGTTGATGAATCAATAGCCATGTCAGCTATGTATGCGGCAAACCATGTGAGCGGAGTGACCGCTATTATCTGTCTTACTGAGTCGGGTATTACGCCGTTATTAGCTTCACGCTTAAGCTCAATTTTGCCTATTTTTGCTATTTCGCCGCATGTTGCTACCTGTAGAAGAATGGCGCTTTATCGTGGCGTTATCCCTATTTATTACGATGTTATGGCTGGTGAATCTGATCTTTGGGCAAAAGCGATTGAGTTAGTTGCTGAGCGCGGCGCTTTAGAAGTTGGTGATCGAGTAGCAATAACCTGTGGTGATTTACACGGTAAAGGTGGCTCAACTAATACGCTTAAAATATTGGAATATAAAGGTTAATTTTCTCTATTAATCCCTCCTGCGGGTAAGCTTCTTACCCGCTTATGCATTAAATTACTCCCTTGTCATATTAGCGTCACATTGCTAGTCTAGCCTTAGCTTTGTGAGTTGGTATTGTTATATCTATTAATAATTGTAATTGATTGATTTTTAATAAAAATAATACTTTTGGTTAAGTTTATAATTTAATAAACTTATTTTCTTTCTATAAGCTAATAAAGATTACTAGATAAATGATTGCCTATAAAATTCTTATTGTTGATGATGAAAGATCGATCAGAGATATGATAAAGGTTGCTCTGGAGTTGGTTGGATTTCATTGTATTGAAGCTGCCTCTGCTGTTCAGGCCATGCCAATTATTGTTGATGAGAGACCGGATCTTATTCTACTTGACTGGATGATGCCTGAGGTGAGCGGTATTGAGTTGCTGCGTCGTCTTCGTCGTGAGTCGGTAACCCAGGAGATTCCTGTTATTCTATTAACAGCCAAGTCTGAAGAGCAAAATACTGTTCAGGCGCTAGAGGCGGGTGCTGATGACTATATTACTAAGCCTTTTAGTGCGCGTGAATTAACGGCAAGAATAAAGTCGGTGCTAAGGCGAACTGAAGGCATGTCTGAAAGCGAGTTAATCTCGGTTAAGGGCTTGAGCCTAGATCCTGTTGGCCATCGTGTCTATGTCAATGATAATCCTGTGAGTATTGGGCCAACTGAGTTTAAATTACTGAAGTTCTTTATGAGCCATCAAGAGCGAGCCTATACTCGTGGTCAATTGCTTGACCAAGTATGGGGGAGTAATGTTTATATCGAAGAGCGCACTGTTGATGTTCATATTCGGCGTCTACGTAAGGTTTTAACCTCACCAAAAAATATGGATCTTAACCTTGGTGATTATATTCAAACTGTTCGTGGAACGGGCTACCGTTTTTCGGCTACACTTGTGATTTAATACGACAACAGCTGCGATTTAATACGACAACACTTGCGATTTAGTACGACAACACTCTTAAATTCTTTAATATTCTAAACAGCAGTTAGTAAAGATCGCTTTTAGCATAAATTACGTTTAGCATATGCTTGTCTTTATTATTAATTTGGATGGGTTAGTGCTGGATGTTTTATAATTTTTTCGTTAGTTTTTTCCGTCCATGAAATCCCTATTTAGCGGTGAGCTAGCAAAAATCCTTTTGCTGTCTTTTATTGGTCTGCTGGTGGGTTATCAGTGGGGTAATATCTGGTTCGGCGTGTCTGTCGCACTGGCCATCTATATCTTTAGACATCTCTTCCATTATCGCCGCTTAGACGAATGGTTAGTTGGTGGTGGTCGTGCAGAGAAACCTTTCACTAACTTATTCTGGTCCACCATTATGGACCAGATGCTACGCTTGCTCAGTCAGTTACGCAAAGATAAAGAGCAGCTTAAATCGGATGTAGAATACTTTAAAGAGTCGTTTCAGGCGCTTGAAAGTGCGGTGGTTGTGGTTGATACCCGAGGAGCTATAGATTGGTGTAATTTGGCATCCGCTAACTTGTTAGGTATTGAGCTTGAGCGGGATAGGTCGCAGTTATTTCATAACCTTGTACGCTCTCCCGAGGTCATAAACTATCTTGAATCGCAAGAATTCGATAAGCCTCTTGAAATAATTTCACCCCGTTCATTGGATGTTCGTTTAGAGGTGCAGGCCACCACATTTCGTCAAAACTACACGCTTATTTTTGCTCGTAACGTTACCGATATTTTTAAATTAGAAAACATGCGACGTGATTTTGTTGCTAACGTCTCACATGAGCTGCGAACCCCATTAACGGTTATAACTGGTTATTTAGAGACGCTTCGAGATCATGGTGAGAATTTGCCTCCAGTATGGCTTCGCGCTATTGGTCAAATGTTAGATCAGTCGCATCGCATGGACTCAATGGTGGAGGATTTGATTTGGCTATCTCGTCTTGAGGCTTTGCCTACCAATGATGACGAGATTGAGGCTGTTGACCTAAAAGCTATTCTAGCGAGCGTGGTTAATGATGCTCAGCTATCATCGCCAGATAAAACTATTGATATTGATGTTGCCATCGATAAGTTTAAAGCGATCGATGCGAGTTTTGCAGAGCCCTTACAAATAATGGGTTGTTATTTAGAGTTGCGCAGCGCGTTTGGCAACTTGGTGCAAAACGCTGCCAAATACACTGGGACTGGCGGGCTTATACAGGTGCAATGTTTTCCTCAAGGTGACAAGCTTATTGTCTGCGTTGCTGATAACGGTGCAGGTATTGACTCACTTCACCTGCCAAGGCTCACAGAGCGTTTCTACCGAGTTGATTCGAGTAGAGCAACAGAGACGGGAGGCACTGGGCTTGGATTGGCAATTGTTAAGCATATTCTGGCGCGACATGAGGCCGAATTAGACATTAGCAGTGTTGTTGGTGTAGGTAGTAAGTTCTGTTGCGTCTTTCCTTTAGCACGTCTATCAATAATCTAAGTGTCTGATTTTAAATGGTTTATTAATATATTTCAGACTTTCATAAAATTGTCACATTTCTTTCATATTATGCCCTCACGCTAAAGCAGTCATTGTTCAGTCAGTTGGCTGTTAAGGTCTTTAGTAAATAAACATACTTAAATAATTTAATTCAAAATTTGTGTCTCACGAGGAAATCAACATGAAATTAGCTTCCCTAATAGCTTCGGTTGCTCTTATTGCATCAAGCAACATTAACGCCGCTAGCAATCGCGATTATATTGAAATTGTTGGTTCATCAACAGTTTACCCTTTTGCTATAGCTGTGGCTGAACGCTTCGGTAAAGGCACTAAATTTAAAACGCCAAAAATTGAGTCAACAGGCTCTGGTGGCGGCATGAAATTATTTTGTAATGGTGTTGGTGTTGCGCACCCTGATGTGACTAATTCATCACGTCGTATCAAGAAAAAGGAATTCGAATCGTGCCAGAAAAACGGTGTTACTGACATTATTGAAGTATTAATTGGCTATGATGGTATTGCTTTCGCTAACTCGAAAAAGACTGCGCAAATGTCGTTAACT
>DMZE01000064.1 GCA_003492055.1 Cellvibrionales bacterium | reverse complement strand
GACAAAAATGACATTATCAAAAAAATTAGGCGCAGAGTTTATTGGTACATTTTGGTTGGTACTAGGTGGCTGTGGTAGCGCAGTTCTTGCTGCGGCTTTTCCTGATGTCGGTATTGGTTTATTGGGTGTCTCTCTGGCTTTTGGACTTACAGTGTTAACCATGGCCTTCGCTATTGGACATATCTCTGGCTGTCATCTCAACCCCGCGGTTTCAATTGGTCTTTGGTCTGGTGGTCGATTTTCACTATCTGAAGTCGCTCCATACATAGCGGCACAGGTAACAGGCGGTATAGCTGGGGCAGCCGTGTTATATATTATCGCGACAGGGCAGGCTGGCTTTGATGTTACTGCTGGGTTCGCCTCGAATGGTTATGCTGAACATTCACCCGGAGGCTATAGCTTAATTGCCGCTCTGGTCACTGAAATAGTGATGACATTTATGTTTCTAATCATTATTTTGGGTGCAACAGATAAACGTGCTCCCCAAGGTTTTGCGCCTATCGCCATCGGTTTGGCGCTTACACTTATTCACCTTATTAGTATTCCTATTACTAACACCTCAGTTAATCCAGCCAGAAGCACAGGTGTTGCCCTTTTCCAAGGCGGCTGGGCTGTTGACCAACTTTGGTTGTTTTGGCTTGCACCTATAGTGGGGGCTATTTTGGCTGGGCTTGTCTATCGGTGGTTTGAAGCGGATGAGAATGGCTAGGAAGGAATGGCTAGAAAGGAATGGGGGTGGCATTGTTGAGTTCGAATCTGCCCCCTTTGAGTTCTTTTATGGCTATAGGCTATCGGGCCTTCTCGGTTTTTACTTTATGGCTCTTGAGGCTTCGTAGCCTAATCGTTAAGCCAAACTCTTTTCTTTATTTACATTATCATCATCATGAATCCCTTCAGCGCTTGGTATAGATCCTGAACGCATTAGCGTTACCAACATAAAGCCAATCGGAATTAAACACACAAGCAACATAGCTTGCCAACTGGTTGAGCTAATCGCCCAGCCTGCCGAAAGTGAAGCAATAGCTTGCGTAGAAAAAACCACGCTATCGTTAAATGCTTGCGCTTTAAATTTTTCGCCTTTTAAATAAGTACGTGGCAACAAGGTGGTTCCTGATATAAATAAGAAGTTCCAGCCAATTCCCAGTATTACCAGTTGAAACCAAAACCCCATTACTGAACTATCAATAAGGCCAATAATAATCGTTAGGCCGTAACAGGCTAGGCCAATAGTCATTAACCCTCGAATACCCAGTAATCGAAATAACCATGGGGTGATTAGCGATGGTAAAAACATAGCGGCTATATGGCTTTGGATAACCCATTTAGTATCGGCAAGACTATGGCCAAAATGGTTATGCATGCTAATGGGTGTGCCTGTCATAACAAATGACATAACAATATAGCCAATAGCAGCGCTTGCGACCGCTAGACGAAACGACGGCGATTTGATGATTAATTTAATGGATCGAGATGATTCTTTTTCGGACGCTGTTTTAATATCTATTTCTTTATAAAAAATTAAAATAAAGGTAGCGATTAAAATATTACCCGCGACTAGCCAGAATGATCCCTGGTATTCAACTTGCGTCAGTGTTCGTCCAAGCACAGCAAGTTCAGGACCTATAATCGCCGCGAGTACACCGCTGAGCATAACAATAGAGGCGGCTGTCACTGCATGCTTAGGGGTAACACTTTCCATGGCGGCAAAGCGAATTTGTTGTAGAGCGGCATTGCCAAAACCAATCATCATCGCGCAAAAGCAAAACAGTGCAAAGTTTTTAATTACTAAGCTATGGCTGGCCAGTAAGCAGATAAAAATATTAACGATAAAGAATATCCAAAGTGTATATTTTCGACCTAGCGTGGACATTAATCGCGTGACGGGAAAAATACCGATAGCGGTTCCCACAACCATCATAGCAATGGGCAGTGTGGCCCAGTCAGCTGATGGCGCAAGCTCTGATCCCACTAAGCTGCCTACTAGCATAAGCATTGCTGTGGTAGAAAAAGCAAAGGTACTGGTAAGTGCAAGTATGATGACATTAGAAAATCCGCGGGGCATGGAAGCTAGCATAAGGAATCCGTAATAAGGCACTGGCCAGACGATAAGACGTCTACGATCCTTACTTTAACATTATGTGATCGTATAAGTAGATGGCTATTGTTGACTATCAGTTGGCACAATTTGCATGGAACTCTGTCCTCAAATGCTATGGCGTAGTGATTATTTAAGATATAGGCTTCATCGGGAACACATTTTAACCTTAGGTTTATCAACTGTTAATAAATTAGATATGAAGAGACGAGGATAGTGATATGTTGAAAGGTATTGTTTTAGCGATAGTAGCGATATTTATTGCGTGGTCAGCTCTCGATTTTGTTATCCACGGGTTGCTGTTAAAAGAAGCGTATGAAGCAACAGCGCATCTGTGGCGAGCGATGCAAGATACGAATATGATGTTAATGCATGCGGTAACGCTGGCTATAGCGATTTGTTTTGTATTGCTTTATGAACGCTGTGTAAGTGAGAAATCGGTATCGATGGGTTTGAAAGTAGGTGTTTTATTTGGTTTGGCGGCAGGCATTATGTCAGCGAGTGCTTATGTGTATATGCCTATTCCGTTAACGTTAGCTATCGATTGGTTTGTGGGTACTTTGGTTAAGTTTGTCGTCGCGGGTTGGTTGGTGGGTTTATTTGTTAAATCCGAGGCGCTTTAATTAATAGACTACTATCAATTAAAATATCAATTGAAAATATAGGGGTGGCAATCAGAAAGCCGTTATCGGTTTTTCTTTCCGGTTGTTATCCTTTTTCTTTTTCAGTGCCAAATATTTTTAAGTACTAAGTGTTTTTAAAATAGATGAATGAAGCGGAGTTTTTGATTGATGACGAATTTAAAAATAGAACACTTAACGAAAACTCAACTGGAAGCCGGCTTAGACACTATTTTGCAATCGCCTAAAAATGAGGGAGTATTAGCGATGATTGTTCGTCGTCCTGTTACTGAGCAGCGCGAGGTATTAGCTAAGGCTGAGTTAGATATTGCTGAGGGTTTGGTGGGTGATAATTGGCGAGCAAGAGGAAGTTCAGCAACTAAGGATGGCTCAGCCCATCCGGATATGCAGCTCAACATTATGAATGTTCGCGTGACAGATTTAGTCGCTCAGAAAAAAGAACGCTGGTCGCTAGCGGGGGATCAACTTTATGTTGATTTGGATTTAAGTGATGAAAATTTACCGGCGGGAACTCGACTGGCTATTGGTAGCGCTATTATTGAAGTGACAGCAGAACCTCATACGGGCTGTAAGAAATTCGTTGATCGTTTTGGTTTAGAAGCCATGAAATTTGTGAATTCTGGCTTGGGTAAAAAAATCAATTTACGCGGCATTAATGCAAAGGTGATTCAATCAG
>DMZE01000197.1 GCA_003492055.1 Cellvibrionales bacterium | reverse complement strand
CCATTCCGTATAAGCACACCTTCCTGTGTTAATCGTTGGTGTTGTTCTTGATAACTTGCCGAGGATGGTGGCAATGAAATTCTTCCTTGCGCGTTAATAACTCGATGCCAAGGTATGCGTGTTGCTTTGGGTAAGTCTTTAAGTGATGTTCCAGCAAAGCGTGCCGCTTTTGGTAGTCCTGCTAATGCCGCAACTTGCCCATAAGTGGCAACCTTGCCACTGGGAATCATATGCACCACTTGCCAAATACTTTCGCGCTTTATTTTTACTTCAGCGCTAGCTTCCTTACTTTGCGTTTCGTCCAACGCTTTATTTAACTCAGTACTTATCATTGCCCTGGATATAAAGGTGCTAGCGGTGATTGCTTAAGGCCGTTCTTGTTGTTACTGCTGGCGGTAATTAATGCTTGAATGGCTTTTTGTAATGCTAATCCATCCCAGCTTTGTTCGCTGCTATGCTTGTTGAATAAATGATTGTCTAACGCGGCAGTTGCCTTATTCAGCGCACTAGATAAGTCGCCGTCTATGGAGTAGTCTTTTTTATAGCACACTAACCATGATTGCAGTTGCTGTTTGGCGCTTGCTGCATCATTCTTTTTACACGCCTCTTGTAACTGCTTGCTCAGCGTTTTTAAAATAGTTTGATCACTACTCATCGGCGAGGGAGATGCCTCTTCGGCCGATTTTGAGCGTGAAGGCTTTAACCATAAATAGAGCAGGGTGATTATCCAACCGCCGAGTGCAAGCAACGCAATAGGCATCCACGCAGAGTTTTGCGCGGTATTCATTGCGAGTAAATCAGTGATGCTGGGCTCTTCATTATTCGGCTGGTTGATATTCTGTGAATCATCGTCAAGAGGGTTACTCGTAGCTTGAGCTGATGGCGTTGCCGGTAATACCGTTACTGTTCTAGCCGGTAATGAGGCGGTTTCCCAGCGCTGACTGCCAGTATTCCACCACGGCAAATCAATAGCCGGTAGCGTAAATGTACCCGCCTGTGTTGGCACCATTGCTATGGTGTCAGAACGTTTACCTGCAATGCCGCCAATAAATTCTTGGTTAACCAGCTCCGGTTTTTCAGGGTAACTATTAATGCCGTTAGGTGTTGCAGGAATTAAAGCCGGCAATAACTCGGCCGGTAAGCCTTGCGCCATAACACTAATCGAACGGGTAATGGGTTCGCCTACACGACTGCTATTAGCCGCTTGTGCCTCTTCTTGCAGTTCGATTTTAGCGGCAGGCAGCCAATGAGTTAGCGGGGATGGCGACTGCGGTTGCGCGAGCACATCGATGGTTAATGCTTTTGATTCTAGGCGCAGCTCACTGCCTCTTGCGAAAGGATCAAAGCCAAGGTTACGTCGTTGATTATTACTTAATAGCGCGGTTAATGACTGACTAGGAATCATTTTTAAGCCAGCCTGATGAAAGAAAATGGCATAACGTTTTTCGGTGACATTGTAGTTTCTGCCATCGATGACGCGCATATAATTTTTATCTTCAAGCGGTGTAAGGTCTGCACCTTCAATGCTGGGCGGTGTAATCTCTGCGTTATTCAGTTGTACGCGATAAATAACCCGAAAGGTATAAATAACTTGGCCGCCAACAACGACTTCCGATTTATCTACCGATGATTCAAGTATCACCGATTGATCATTCAGCTCGCTGGCCGCTGGAATGGCCTTAATGACTGTGATTTTAATGGCCTTGGATGTCTGCTTGTTAAGCGTTAGCGGAGGGATTAATGCTGAGCCTAAACGCAGCGGCACTAAGTTTAGTACCCGTGTACGAATGGATTCAGTGCGGCCATTAATCATTGTAAATGAAGACTGGGATGATTCATTGACGACGCTAAAGTTGGCTTCAATACCGCTGATATCAATATCGCTGGGATCATCTCCTGCATTGTCGACAATGGTGAGACGCAATGTTTCATTAATCGGAATAATTTGACGCTCTGCTGTTACGGTAAGCGCAAGCGCGCTAGCCGACCAATATAAGGCCGTTAGTAGAGTGACGATAATAAATGAATAGCGTTTTTGACTTACCATAATTGTCCTTGCTCACGATCGTCGATAACGTTTCCTTGTCGTTCACGAACGCTTCTCTCGTATTGGAATTTGCGGCGTAATAAACCACCAGGATCATCGGGAATCTTTTTTAACCATTGCTCTAGTTGGGCCTGTTGTTCAGCGTTCAGTTGTTCTTCAATCGCTTCTAAGCTTGCTGCTTCGCCTTCAGTATTTTCCTTAGCGTCAGCTGCTTGTTCACTAGCAGCTTCTTCTTTAGCATTTTTTTCAGATTCTTCATCGGCTGCTTGCTGATCTTTTTGTTGCTGAGATTGCTGTTCTTTTTCTGTGTCTTGTTCTTGCGCTTGTTCTGCTTGTCTATCGAGTAGATCATTGGAGGCTTCACTGTCAGATTCTGATCCTTGCTCTGACTCTTGTTCAGACTCTGACCCTTGCTGAGAAGAGTCACTTTCGTCAGACGATGATTCACTCTTTTCTGAATTATCACTTTCTTGTTGATCGCTCGATTGTTGTTCGTTATTTTTTTCGCCTTCCTCGCCTTCTTTGCCGTCTTGTTGTTGCTCTTCTTGTTGCTGTTGCAGCGATTCGACAATGCTTTTGGCTAACTTAGCGTTTTCCATATCAGGGTTAATCGCCAGTGCTTTATCATAGGCAGCAATGGCTCCGGCTAAATCATTATTGCGCGCTAAGGCGTGACCATGGTTGTAGTGTGATGTGTCACTGTTATGCTTTTCGGCTAATGCAGATAATGTTTGCAGTGCGTCTTTATAGTTACCGGCTTGATATTCTGCAACGCCTTTCCATTCTGGATTTTCAAATTGTTCAGCGGCTTGTTTGTGTTGTTGCTGGCGCTCTAACGCATAGGCTTGCTGATCTGGCGTTTGCCAGAGATCAATCCATTTAAACGTATCTGTCTCGCTATCACTTTCTGTGTTCACTTCGTTATGCATTCCGATATCGGCACTCGCATTATCGGTGTAGCTAATATTAATAGTTAAGATAAGGCTAAGTATCCAACCACGGCGAAAGGCTAGTAGCGTAAAGGGTAATAATATTAAGGCGATATAAGCGCCTCTGTCACGCCAGCTGTCGGTAATGCTAGGCGCGCTTTTTTGTTGCGGCATATCAGTATTATTCTTATTTTTGCTATTGATTTGATCAAAGAGGCTTTCAGATAAGATTGCATTAATATCGCTATTGTCAGATTGTAAGTCGAAATAAACGCCGCCAGCATTGGCTGCGATATCTTTGAGTCGGCCTCGACTCAGCGGCGCATTAACAATGCGGCCACTGGTATCTTTAATAAATTTACCCGAGGGCAGGGGAATAGGTCCGCCGGCTTTACTACCAATGCCAATAATTATTAATTGATAGTCATTACCTTTAATCGTGCTGCTATTTTTTTTGCTGTTAAGAATATTGTCGATGGCTTTAATATCACTGGGCAATGCTTCATCGGTAAACCACACAATTTTTGCACGGCTAATGCCGCTGTTTTTTAATAGTTGAGTAGCACTATTCAATGCAGCAACGGCATTGCTGCCAATGCTCGGCATAATATCAGGTGAGAGTGAAGGAATAAGCGCTGCAATAGTGCTGGCATCATCGGTGAGCGGTGAAACAACGTGGGCATCCCCCGAATAGGCGATGAGTGCTGTTTGTCCTGCCTTTCTCTGTTTAAGTAATTCCAGCCATTTGTAACGAGTGCGAATTAAACGCGAAGGTTTAACATCAGTGGCATGCATAGAAAGCGTGAGATCGGTAATAATAATCATCGCATCCGTTTTTTGCTCTGTCACGTTGGGAAGCCGCTCCCAGCTAGGTCCAGCTAGGGCGATAACCGCTATGCAACAAGCCAATGCAGCGGCAATTAATGGTATGTTAGTCCGTCGGCTGGCTTGGTTGTTGGCCGGATTGTCGAGTAGGTGCTCTATGAGAAGTGGGTCGACAACGTCGTACCACTGGCTGCTTTTGCTGCGCAGTAAATGCAGGCTAATAAATGCGCCTAACGCGATTGGGAGTAACCAGAAAAACTCGGGACGCAAAAAATGTAGCTGTTGAATAATGTCTATCATGGCGATTGCTCATTCAACGCTTTGCTATCGAGTAACTTACGTTTCAATTGAATAAATATATTCAGCAATAGCAGTAAAAACGTTGTGCCAAGCGCAATGCCTAATGGGATATAAAAAAGTTGTTTTATGGGTCTATAAAATTGGGCTTCTTGATCAACCGGTTCGAGTTTATCAAGTTCACTGTAAATACCTTGAAGGTCTTCAGTGTTTTTGGCGCGAAAAAATTGACCACCTGTTTGTTTGGCAATACTTTTGAGCGTCGTTTCATCAAGGTCGCGGGAGGGGTTGCGCGTTCGGTTACCAAAAAAGGAGCGTTCGACAATAGTATCGGCACCAATGGCAACGGTATATATTTTAATAGCATTTTCTGCAGCTAACTTCGCCGCATCTAAGGGTGCAACATTGCCCGCATTGTTTGCGCCATCGGTTAGTAGTATTAAGGTTCTCGATTCGTTGGGCCGCTCAATTAAACGCTTTATCGATAGACCAATAGCATCGCCGATGGCAGTTTTTTGTCCAGCGAAACCCAGTTGTGCTTCGTTGAGTAATTGTTTTACGGTGGCTAAATCATAAGTGAGTGGTACTTGTAAGTAAGCTTGATCGGCAAATAAAATTAAGCCAATACGATCACCGCTTCGCCTGTCGGTAAAGTCACTTAACACGTGTTTAACGGTATCAATGCGTCTAACGTTTTTGCCGTTGAGCATCATATCTCGCTCTTCCATGCTGCCAGATATATCAACGGCTAGCATCATATCGCGCGCTTCGGTAGGTAGCTGAATGGCGTCTCCTGTTGCTATGGGACGATTAACGGCCACTAAAAGGCAAAGCCATATAAATATGAGTAACAATATATTAATGGGTGATTTACCGCTGCTTAGCTGTGTTTGTTGCGTAAGGCTTGCGAGGTCATCGGTAAACGGCACGCGCAACGCGGGTGATTGATCTCCCACGGCGGGCAGCCAGGCATAAATTAACCATGGCAACGGCGTGAGCAAAAAGAACCAATAGGTTTCGAAGCTAATCATGATGCTATTGATTCACCTCGCTTAGCGTAAATTTTCAATTCTTTAAACCAGTTATTTAATAGCGTGTTTAAGCCCGCTATATCAATGTCTTCAGATAGCTGAGGCTGATAAATATCCAGTAGCTGTCTGCCGCATTCCGATTGATATAAGGTTTTATTGGCGAGTATGTCTAGCTGTTGTAACCAAGCGTCTCCTGATAAGGCTGCGCAGGGCAGGTCGGGGAATTGTTGAAGGCAGAAGCGACGTAATAATTGATTGTGCTGCGTGAGATAACGATGGCTATCTTGATCTAGCAAATAGTGTTGATACAGCTGTTGGCCTTCTGTTAAGGCGGCACGTTTTAAGGCTTTAGTTTTATAGCGGTAAACGCAGTAAGAGATTAGCGCTATTAAAATCAACAAGCTCATAGCGATAAGCAGCCACCAAGCCGCTGTCGCCGGCCAAGCGCTAATGGCTTCAGGTAATGCCACCGCAGGCAGTTGGTCGAGCGGATTCATTGGCTCGTTCATGCGGAGTTGCCTTTCGCGGTTAGCTTGCTGTTAATGTTGGCTGCCGTTGCTTTGCTATGATATTGGCTGCGCAATACGGTTAACGCGTTATCGTTAGTACTAATGGCTATAGTAGGTATGCCATGAGCGGCCAGCGGCTGTGTGAGATGCGCCACTCTTGCTGTAAAGCGTTGCTTAAATGCAGTCACTAATTGTTTATTGTCGGTGTTAAACCATTGACGTTTTACGCCATCCGTAAACTGATAGCCGCCGCGTGCGGGCAATTGTTTTTCCATGGGGTCACTAATAAAAATAGCGTTAACATCGCAGTGTTTTTTAAGCAGGTGAAGCTGCTTAATGCCGTCTTCATTGAGGCCGATAAAGTCACTAATAATAAATAAAGCGCTACCGGGTTTAGCAATACGTCGCAGCTCTTTAATGACTTCATTAATGCTGCCAGCTTCGTCATTCGGCTTATGGCTGTTTTGATGCTTACTGTATTCGTTAGTATTGTATTTATGAATGGCGCTAAGTAATTGCAGTACCGCTGATTTACTACGAGCAGGTCGAATTTCTTGATGTTGTTGGCCATTAAATACCAAACCGCCGACACGATCATTTTGTCCTAATGCGGCCCAGCAAAGAAGGCTGGCGACTTCTGCGGCTTGTACCGATTTAAAGCTGCATTGTGTGCCAAACATCATACTGGGTCTTTGGTCCGTCACCACCAGTACTGGGCGTTCACGTTCTTCTTGATAAAGTTTGGTATGTGCTTCGCCAGTTCTAGCCGTAACACGCCAGTCGATAGAGCGAATATCATCACCCGGTTGGTAGTGACGAATTTCTTCGAAGTCTATGCCGCGGCCACGAAAGCTCGTTTTTACATTGCCGGCTAATTGACTTTGTGCTTTATGGCGCGCAAACAGATTTAACTCACCCGCGCGATAACGCAGGTCAATTAGCTGTTTTAGATGGGTTTTAGCGCCGCTAGCCATGAGTTAATTATCGTGTCATAAATCGATTGAAAGGATTTAAAGTAAGCCTTAGCTTACCGGTACTTTCGCTATTAATGTACTGATTACTTGGTCGGCACTAATGCCGTTGGCTTCGGCTTCAAAGCTAACAATAATTCTATGGCGCAATACATCGTGAGCAACCGCTTGAACATCATCGGGTGTCACGAATTCAGAACCGCGTAACCAAGCGTTAGCGCGTGCGCAGCGGTCAAGTGCCAATGTTGCTCTTGGGCTGGCGCCGTAGTCGAGTAGGTTAGACAGTGATGCATCGTATTGCTCAGGTGAGCGGGTGGCGATAACGAGCTGCACAATATATTCTTCAACGGCTTCAGACATAAAGAGGCCGAGTGCAGCTTGTCGTGCTTCAAAAATACTTTCATTATCAATAAGCGTTTTTGAGCTTGGCGCTTGGTTTTTATCGCCGCCTTCACGGTCGGCAGCATTAACTGCCATCATTTCTTTTCTGACGAGTTTTAAAATGGCGCGCTCAGCGTCGGCATTGGGATAGTCGACAACGACATGCAGTAAAAATCGATCAAGCTGCGCTTCGGGCAGAGGATAGGTGCCTTCTTGCTCTATAGGGTTTTGGGTTGCCATTACTAAAAATAGCGGTGGAAGCGTATAAGTCGTTTTGCCAACGCTAACTTGTCGCTCGGCCATTGCTTCGAGTAGTGCGGCTTGAACTTTAGCCGGTGCGCGATTAATTTCATCGGCCAATACTAAATTATGAAAAATAGGGCCAGGTTGGAATTCAAACTCGCCCGTTTGTGGCCTAAAAATATCGGTGCCAGTGACATCGCCAGGCAATAAATCGGGGGTAAATTGAATACGTTGAAAGCTGCCATGAATTTCATCGGCAAGGCTTCGTATGGCGCGTGTTTTTGCTAACCCTGGTGCGCCTTCTACAAGCAGGTGGCCATCGGCCAATAGCGCCATAATTAATCGGTCAACTAATTTTGGCTGGCCTAAAATACTCGCTGATAATTGCGTACGCAGTTGTTGAATAGGGTGAATTGTTTCTGCTGTCATATTGTCTCTACTGTAATAGTCTCTTGTGCTAACCGTTGCTTGTGCTAACCGTTGGTAGTTGTATGCGCTATCTGTATGGCTGTTGATTTTCGCTGCTCAATCTGTTTTTTGTCTTCTTGATATTTTTAGGCATTAGCGGGCGTTTACCCACTAAAAAATTATTATCATTATAATTGTCGTTGTTATTGTTATTGCCATTTAGAAATAGCTGTTTGCTAATAGCCATTTATTAATAAGCATTTATTAATAAGCATTTATTAATAGCCATTTACTATAATCTGGTACGAATATCGAAGGTGGATATTGTATAGAACCTCTCTGTTTTTGCAAAAAAATGTGCAAAAAAA
>DMZE01000254.1 GCA_003492055.1 Cellvibrionales bacterium | reverse complement strand
TATTAGTAATGCGCAAGGTCAATTACTCAGAGAACTTGATCCAGCCAGTGCTCAAAACAATATTGCAGACCAAGATCAAAACAGCGAATTTATACGCTGCGCCAAAACAGCTATTGCCAGTGTAGAGGGCGGCGTGCCGCGTGCACATTTAATGCATTACGCTAATGATGGCGCTCTACTACAAGAGCTCTATACCGTTGATGGTGCGGGAACATTAATACAAAGTGCTAATTTCGAAGTCACGCGCCAAGCAACCGAAGATGATATACCGGCCATTATCGATATTATTTCGCCACTCGAAAAGCAAGGCGTATTAGTCAGGCGTGATCGTGACAAACTAGAAGAAGAGATTGATTATTTTACGGTAGTCGAACGTGAAGGCTTAATTGTCGCGCTCGCGGCACTCTATCCCTATGATTGCGATAGCGGTGAAATTGCCTGCATCGTCACTCATCCGGATTATCGAAATGGCACACGCGGTGCTAACTTATTAAACACCTTAGAAGTGAATGCACGCGCGGCAGGCATTCAGCGAGTATTTGTGTTGACAACACAGACGGCACATTGGTTTATTGAAAATGGATTTTCTGAAATTCAGCTCGATGATTTGCCCGAAGCAAAACAATCGCTGTATAACTATCAGCGAAAATCTAAAGTATTATCAAAGAAACTTTAACAATCCATTAAGCAATAAGCATTGAGTAATCAACAATAAATTTTAGTGATTTTCGGGACGCTTACCCGTGAATTGGCTAAAGTATTCACGAACCTCAAGCATATCTTTTTCATAATCACCTGAAGTGCGCATCACTCGACCAAACGTAACCGTTTTAGTGGGAAAATCCCATGACACTAACAATATGGGTACATTGGCTTGGTGTGCAATATTTAAAAATCCCGATCGCCAATGCTTAATTTTACTTCGCGTACCTTCTGGCGACATAACAAACCACATCGCTTCATTATTTTCAAAATACTCGACCGCAGCACCCACTGCGCCTTTTGGCGAGTGGCGATCAATTGGAATAAAACCGATCCAGCGCCATAGATAAGAAAAGGGCCAAATAAACGCCTCTTTTTTCATCATAATTGAACCCTTAATACCCAAAGTAAGAATAATAGGTAAGCCAACAATAAAATCCCAGTTAGAGGTATGCGGCGCAGCGGCAACTAGTATTTTCTTCTCATTGGGCAAGGATCCAACCGTACGCCACCCCGATAGCCACCAAAAAAACATCGCTATATAAGTGATTACCGAATTATTCCGCGTTGGCATATGCTCGGGTCGCTCATTCATTGCAGCTGAAATCGTCTTTTTATTCATATTATTTGTATTGATTCCTTTATAAAAGAGAGCCCTACCCAATAAGCTTACTCAATTTTTAACTCTTCTGGCAATTTTACAGCTGTAATAATAGCGTAATAAAACATTAATAATTTTTTAATACAGCTATTTTACTCTTACCGTAATGTATATTCTTCAGCAACTGGCTAATTACGACCAACGCATATTTCTATGGTGTGCAAGTTTATGCCGCTCAAGAAACCTACCTGTTTACACAAGAATCATCTCTCATAGCGGTGATGGCTATCTTCAAGTGCTTATGCCTTTATTGATTATCGCCATTGTGGGACATGACGCATTGCCTTTTTTAAAGCTTATAGTGTTTAGCTTTGCTATTGAGCGAAGTCTCTACTGGTTATTAAAAAACAACTTAAAACGAAAACGTCCAGAAGCTGCATTGCCTACCTTTAAAGCCACTATCTCAGCATCCGACGAGTTTAGCTTTCCTTCCGGACATACCTCGGCGGCTTTTTTATTAGCCATATTGGTATCGAGCTATATTCCAGCACTATCAACAGTCATGTTTATCTGGGCAAGCAGTGTCAGCATCTCTAGAGTTATTCTTGGCGTACATTTTCCTGCCGACATTATCGCTGGCATTTGTTTAGGTAGCAGTGTCGCTTGGCTATGCCAATAGTTGCCTATCCATTAATTTCGCTGGACGCCCTCTTCATTCAACTCATTGCTGGACTCATTACACTATGAAAATACTTTACGGCATTCAAGGCACCGGTAACGGTCACATTAGTCGAGCAAGAATGCTAGCTCGTCATTTTCAAAAAACCAATATTGATGTGACTTATTTGTTTTCGGGCCGTGACCGTGATGATTTTTTTGACATGGAAATATTTGGCGATTTTATATGCGTACGCGGTTTAACTTTTTACAGTATTGATGGTGCTGTCAGCTATAAAAAAACTCTCTTAAACAATAATTTTTTTCAATTTATGTCTGACGTCATATCACTCGATGTAACATCCTACGACTTAATTATTACTGATTTTGAACCCGTCTGTGCATGGGCAGGAAAACTATGCGGCGCTCAAACTATTGGGATAGGCCATCAATACGCGTTTAACCATAATATTCCTCGTGCCGGCGACAATCCTCTTACACGCAGCATTATGCGACATTTTTCACCCGCGTCAATTTCAATGGGGCTGCACTGGGATCATTTTGGTAACAACACTATTTTGCCGCCCATTATTGATACCGAGCATACAACACTAACAAACGAACAGTGTGGCACAGAGAAAGCTGTAAAAAAAATATTGGTTTATTTACCTTTCGAAAACCAAGATGCCGTACAAAAATTATTACTGCCCCACAAAGATTATTGTTTTACAGTCTACGCAGCACAAAATACGGATCAAGATTTAGGCCATATTGCTTTACGCAAAACTTGTCTTAATGGATTTAAGCGTGACCTTGCCGCCAGCGATGGTGTTATTTGCAATGCGGGTTTTGAACTTATCAGTGAATGCTTACATTTAGGCTTACCTATATTAACCAAACCGCAAAGCGGACAGATGGAACAGCAAAGTAATGCCGCAGCCTTGCAGCAATTAAATTATGCCGTAACAATGCAAGCATTAGATGCTGATATTATTCAGCAATGGCTAGGCACAATCGATAACGCAACACCAAGCATGATACTGCCTGATGTTGCGAAACAAATTGTTGATTGGCTGCACGCAGGACAAACCGAATCCGTTGAGCAGCTGAGTGAGGGGCTCTGGAGAAAAGTTAGATATCAGTAATATTAGCTAGCCGTTTGCTCTAACGCTTGCTCTATATCAGCAATAATATCATCAACATGTTCGATGCCAATCGATAGACGTACAAGGTCTGCACTCACCCCTGCCGAAGCTAACTCTTCATCATTTAACTGACGATGCGTAGTACTCGCTGGGTGACAGGCTAAACTTTTTGCATCACCAATATTAACCAGACGTTTAATCATCTGCAGTGCATCAATAAATTTTGCACCTGCTTCAGCACCGCCTTTAATACCAAAACTTAAAATAGCTGAAGGCTTACCGTTTACCATACGCTGAGCCACATCATAAAATGGGCTATCACTTAAACCAGCATAGTTTACCCAGCTTAATTTTTTATGACTTTTAAGATACTCCGCAACCTTTTGCGCATTCTCAACATGTCTATCCATACGCAAGGCTAAAGTCTCTAACCCTTGCAACGCTAAAAAAGCATTAAAAGGCGATAAAGCTGCACCCATATTTCGTAACGGTACCACTCTAGCACGACCAATATAAGCGGCCTCGCCTAATGCTTCAGCATAAACCACGCCATGATAAGAAGGGTCTGGTTCATTAAGCATAGGGAATTTTTTTGGGTCTTTAGCCCAGTCAAATTTTCCAGAATCTACAATAATTCCTCCAATCGTGGCTCCGTGACCATCTATATATTTTGTTAGGGAATGAACCACAATATCTGCGCCAAAATCAATAGGTCTACATAAATAAGGAGTTGCAACAGTATTATCAAC
>DMZE01000150.1 GCA_003492055.1 Cellvibrionales bacterium | reverse complement strand
GTATTTGCCTACGCCTTGCTCTTTAGCATGATACATACTGATATCAGCATGTTTAAGTAAGCTCTGACAGTCTTTCCCATTTTGTGGGAAGCGGGCAATACCCACGCTGGTCGAAACATGTAATCGATGGCCCGACACTATGGTCGGCTTGGCCAGTTCTGTAATGATTTTTTCAACAATAATGTCGATGTCTTCTGTGCTTTTAATGTCCTCAAGCAGCATGACAAACTCATCGCCGCCCCAGCGACTGACGGAGTCAGAAGTCCGCAGCACCTTCACCAGTTTGCCGGCTACCTCTAGCAGTAGTTCATCACCTATACGATGGCCAAGGCTGTCATTAATAATTTTAAATCGATCTAAATCAAGAAACAGTAAGGCAATTTCTGATTTATTTCTATCAGCCACTTTAATGCTATGCGATAGGCGCTCCATAAGCAGGTGACGGTTAGGTAGTTGGGTCAGTTCATCATAGTGGGCGCGGTTATACAGTTGCATTTCATGCGTTTCTATTGTGTCCAGCATGGTGTTAACGCCTAGAATAAGGTCGCCAATTTCATCATCGCGCTCATTGTTAAGGCGTTTGTGGTATCTCTCATTTTTGGCGACATAGCCTACCAAGCTAATCAATTCACTAATGGGCGAGGTGAGCCTTTTTTGCAGTGTCCAGTTCAGTAAGTAAGCCAAAATAAGGCTGGCTAAAAGCGCGACACCAATAATTAGAAGGTAGCGTTGTTTTTGAATATTTAATGATTTGGTGTTTGCGGAAATAACAATTAGACCAAGGCTTTCTTCGCCTAGAGTAACTGCTTTTGATAAGTAAATGGTCTGCCCTTTAATCATTAAGCCACTATTCAGTTGCTCAGCAGGCATATCAACAAGCTGCCCAGGTCGCTTGTATTCAGCGAATAGCTCCATGTCGGCATCATAAATTTGCGCGTATCGAGTTGAGGTGAATTCTTCGAGCGACGAGAGTAAGGCTGTCGCCGATTGCTTATCATTAAACAGTAAAGCTGACCTACTGGTGGCTCCTAATAAAGCAATTTCGCTGTCCATAGCCTCTAAAAGATTGGCTTTGTAGTCATCAATAAAGTTGGAATAAAGAAGGCCGGACATAATAAATAGCGGCAGAATATTAATCGCTACCACAGCAATAAGGTGCTTATAAAAGAAGCCGATTTTATTTCTACGCTTTGACGTGATCATTTAATTCTCGCCAATTTTAATAACTCAGAACTGGCCGTGACATTGGCTAAGTTAAGCTGTTGTAGGTCGATTTCGAAGCGCAGGTTTTTATTTTGTTCATAAAACGTGATGGAGGTAGCCGGAAAAGAAACCTTTTCTGAGTCGCTGACAATAACGGTGTTTTCAGTCAGGCCTGCTTTAATCTTCTGGAAATTGTCTTTACTTGATTCTTTTACATAGAGCAGTTCACATCCATCTGCGGTGTTGCTTGAATAAGCTTTTACAGTCTGTTGCCGTAGTCCCGATTTTCTGTTTGCTGACATCTGATTAAAAAACAAAATAAATTCAGGCGAATCTTCTACGCAGATTCGAATGGGTGCTGGCGGCATTTCGGGTGTGGTATTGGGCCATTCAATAAAACGCGTAAAATTCAAAAGATAGGCGGCTTTAAGCTTATCCTTTTTACTTAAGATAGATTCCGCTTGAGCGGCACAGCATAACAATAGTACCGCTAAACCTATAAAGAAAAGCTTGAGAATTTTTTTATAGGTTCGATAAGAGGAACGAAAAAATAATATAGACTCCATTATAATAATTTTGAAATATAAAAAGAGCTACGCCATTCTTCCTTGGGTTGAGGTCCGTTTAGGTTCTGATAAATAGGCCTGCCCAACTCTATATTGAGTTGATAGCCTTTAGTCATATTCCAGAGTAAGCCAAAGGCTGCATTAATTTTTTTACCGCCATAAAGGTCTGGATTGGTGATGCTTGCAGGGTAGAGAGTTGGCGGGTCGCCTAGTAATAAAGAATCATCTTGCCCGTGTATCGAGTCGCTATATTGAAGTGTTAGTCCCGCATAGCTTTGCAGTCTCGAAGATAAATCGACTTTATAGCGACCACTCAGACTGTAGTTATTGCCGAGACGGTAGTCTCTGTCATAGGTGCCTGTGCGTATAGTGGCAGAAGCGTTGAAGCTCAAATTTGGTTCCGAGCTATTTTGATAGCTTAGTTCAACAGGGAAGTCATAGGTGCCTGAGCCCAGCTGCATGGTGTAGGGCACTTGCTGATTACCCGTGTCTCTGGGGGTGTCGCCTTGTTCATCAATCGACCCCGTGGGTAAGCTTACTCCAAGTGAAAGTACCCATGATTCAGAATTCAAGGTGTAGCTCGCTGAAATGACAGCATCACCAAAACCATCAGTTTCAATGTTAAATGTTTCATAGCCAGGCTTCAGAGCTATATGGTCAGTTTTTTGTTGTATATAGGGAACAGAAATATACCCCTGCCATTGCTCATTAAGTTGGTAGCCAGCCGTAAAAATATGGGCCGTCTGAGTGATAGTTGTAGGTACTACAGGAAACGTTTTACCGGAGCCAGAAGAGGGTGGCCCTAGCACATCGTCGAAGCTTAGTGATTTGGTACCGTCAAGGTATCCTTCAAATTTTGCCGTTTTGTATTGATAGTTTAGCGTCCAAGGTGACGTTTGGTTCTGTTGTTCTTCGGTATCATAAATACTCTGATTCAAAAGTTCTTGAAAGCTCATTTGAGCGAACTCAGAAGGCGTGCTTTGTGCCAGACAATAGGAGGCGGCGAAAAAGCATATTAGTGAAGAGTTGGCTGTTATTACGGCAGGTTTAATTTTCATGCTTAGGCCTTTTGTTTTACTTCTTAAAGCTATAAGAAGTGTATCTTTTGAGTTTTTATATTTTTATAGCTCAATTCATAACCTACAGTGTTTGGGGCGCAATGCAATGATTATTATTTATAATCATCCGGTTTGCACGATTTGATCACAATTTAGCGATATTTTGAGGTTTATATTCGTCACGCCTTAGTTAATGCGTTTTTAAGCAATAAGCGATATGGTTTTATATATTTTTTAACGCTAAAGTTGTTAACGTTTTTTAACGGGTACTTACATAAGAATAGATGTCACGTCGCAGACAATATTAAACGTTAGATTCTGCTTGCGTTGATACTTAATGGTGATTGCAGGCGTCTCTTAGTAACGGAGGGTTGACGTTATTGTTTTATAAATAATGAGCGCTCTAAGTGTAAAAATGTTAACAAAAGCAGTTCGATTTCAGGAGACGTTAACGCATCATAAAATCCTATCTTCAACGATATATCATTAGCTTAATAATCAGTGTTTATCCTTAGCTCGTTTTAATGCATTTGATGATCTATTTGTAATGCGAGAATGGTTGATGATTTGTTAGAGCGATATTACACTCTGTTGGTTGATAGGCCCCGCTGGTCTTGTTTCAGTGTTTTCATGCGATAAACATGTTCTCTAGCTCGGTTAATTCCGTCCTAGCGGTTTAAAATGCTTGGGTTTAACGTTGCCGGTATAAATTAACAACGCGTTATTTATTAGCTAATAGGCAAACATGTATCGGACGCATCGAGATATTAAAAATATCAAATCGACACAATCTGCTCGTTGATAAAAAACATGTGCGAAAAATTAATCGAAGTTGGCTATATAAATAAAATACAGCATTCAACGTATTTATGTAGCCCATATAATGAACAGCTGGTCCAGGAGAAAAAAATCAATGCCCGCTTATAAAGCACCCAGAAATGATATCGATTTTGTGATGAATGAGTTGTTCGATTTTGATAGTCACTATCAGCAACTATCAAGCAGTGAGGAGGTCACTCGAGATCTGCGTGATGCGATTCTTAGCGAGGCAGTTAAATTCAGCGAGCAAGTATTGGCTCCGCTGCATCAAAGTGGTGATGAGGAAGGTTGCCATTGGAGCCCTGAAGGGGTAACTACGCCAGCGGGCTTTGCTGACGCTTATAAACAATTTATTGAAGGCGGTTGGGCTGGGCTTACCATGCCAGAAGCCTTTGACGGGCAGAATTTACCTCACTCTCTAGGTCTTGCGATAGGAGAGTTAATGGGCGAGGCTAATCACGCTTGGGCGATGATTACGGCTTTGAGCTCAGGTGCAAGGCATACCCTGATTGCTCATGGTACAGAAGCGTTGCAGGCTACCTATTTGCCCAAACTAGTATCTGGTGAATGGACGGGTACAATGTGCCTAACGGAGCCACAATGCGGCAGTGATTTAAGCTTTTTAAAAACTCGTGCCGAGAACAATGATGATGGTTCTTATTCTATTACGGGCACTAAAATTTTTATTTCTGGCGGTGATCATGATTACACCGACAATATCGTTCATATTGTATTAGCCCGTATTCCTGGTGCGCCTGCCGGTACTAAAGGTATTTCATTGTTTGTTGTGCCTAAGCGTTTGCCGCAAGCCGATGGCTCATTAATAGCTAATGCGGTAAGTTGTGGCTCACTCGAAAATAAAATGGGTATTCATGCTAATCCTACCTGTGTTATGAATTTTGATGGCGCCAAAGGGTTTTTAATTGGCGAAGAAAATCGTGGCTTAAATTGCATGTTTACCTTTATGAATTCAGCACGCCTTGATACTTCATTGCAGGGGCTTACGCATTCTGAGCTGGCGTTGCAAGGCGCTATGACTTATGCGCTTGAGCGTGAGTCAGGTCGATCATTAAGTGGTGCGAAAGCACCTGAGCGTCCAGCCGATCCATTAATTGTTCATCCTGATGTGCGTCGTATGTTACTGACCATTAAATCGTTTTCTGAAGGATCACGTGCGTTTATTTATTATTTAGCGCAGTTGTCAGATCTTGATAAAGAAGGGGATCCACTGGCTAAAAAATTAATGGGTTTGTTAACGCCAATCAGTAAAGGCTTTATAACCGAATGCGGTATCGAATCGGCTAACCATGGTGTTCAGGTTTACGGTGGCCATGGTTATATTCGTGAGTGGGGTATGGAGCAAAATATTCGCGATGCGCGTATTGCGACATTGTATGAAGGGACTACGGGCATTCAGTCGATGGATTTATTGGGCCGTAAAGTATTACTTGATGGTGGCCAAACTTTTAATGCCTTTGTTGATATTATTCAGACAAGCCTGCCGGATATTGATGACGAGTTTAGATCTTTATTAGAAGCGCAGATCACAGAATGGCAATCACTCACTCAAGCTATTATGGTTAGCGCAGGTGGTGATATTGATGAGTTGGGCGCGAGTGCCTTTGATTACTTGATGTATTCAGGTTATGTCATTATGTCTTGGATGTGGGCGCGTATGGCTACGGTGGCATTGCATAACAGTAATGATAATGACAATGCTTTTTATCGACTTAAAGTTGAAACGGCGCGCTTCTATTTTCAGAAAATATTGCCGCGTACACAAATGCATAAGCTGCAAATAGAAAATGGTTGTTCGTCGGTAATGCAATCTACGATGGATGATTTTCGTGAGTCGATGAACTAGAGCCG
>DMZE01000144.1 GCA_003492055.1 Cellvibrionales bacterium | reverse complement strand
AAACTTGCAATAGACCGAGTTTTATTTGACTGAATAGCGCCAATATAGTGCCAATTAAGCGACATTTCTCGGAGTTCGTTAATTTTAAGCTCTGCTTCTTGCAGGTAGTTTTCGCCGAAATCCTTAATGCCGGCCGCTATAGCCACTTGAATGGCACTAACCGGCTGTTTTTTACTCACAGCAAGAAGAGAAATAGTCGAGCTTTCACGCGAATAAAGTGTGGCTGCCTGCTTAATCCTGGCATGAACATCAGAAATATTTTGATCAATAGCTATCATTTGGTTATAGATTCACCTGCCAGAGCAATGCCTTTGGCTTAACAATACGAATAGTGGATTTTAATCGGTTTATCGCAATAGTTCAGCAACTGCCATGCAGTTATCTAACAACGCGCTAAATAGCTTGTCTATTAATGTTGCCGATTGTAGTGACAAGCTATTACCGACTCGTTTATTTCGATCTTTTTTTGATTATCAAATGATATACAACCCGTTTTTCAGACAATAGGACACTTTATGGATATCACTGAATTATTGGCTTTTAGCGCAAAACAAAATGCCTCTGATTTGCATTTATCAGCCGGTTTACCTCCCATGATACGCGTAGATGGTGATGTTCGCCGCGTTAACTTGCCGGCACTCGAACAAAAAGAAGTGCATGATCTTATTTACGAGATTATGAATGACGGCCAACGTAAAGATTTTGAAGAGTTCCTCGAAACTGATTTCTCCTTTGAAGTGCCTGGCGTTGCTCGTTTTCGGGTCAATGCATTTAATCAAAATCGCGGTGCTGGCGCCGTATTTAGAACCATTCCCTCAAAAGTATTGTCGATGGAAGATTTAGGCATGGGACAAGTGTTTCGCGATATCGCTGCAGTTCCTAGAGGCTTAGTGCTTGTCACCGGCCCTACCGGATCGGGTAAATCAACCTCGTTGGCGGCCATGGTCGATTTTATTAATGAACATCGCTACGACCATATACTCACCATTGAAGATCCTATTGAATTTGTTCATGAAAGTAAAAAATGTTTGGTGAACCAGCGTGAAGTACATAGACACACGCACGGTTTTAATGAAGCGCTTCGTTCCGCACTGCGCGAAGATCCCGATATTATTTTGGTCGGTGAATTACGTGATTTAGAAACCATTCGCCTTGCACTAACCGCTGCTGAAACCGGTCACTTAGTTTTTGGTACCTTGCATACCACCTCTGCAGCAAAAACCATCGATAGAATTGTTGATGTTTTTCCTGCTGCTGAAAAAGACATGGTGCGCTCAATGTTATCTGAAAGTTTACAAGCGGTTATTTCTCAAACATTAATCAAGCGCAGTGGTGGTGGTCGAGTGGCTGCTCATGAAATTATGATTGGCACTCCCGCCATTCGAAATTTGATTCGTGAAGATAAAGTGGCACAAATGTATTCAGCTATACAGACCGGCGCAAATCTTGGCATGCAGACCATGGATCAGTGTCTTACAGCACTGGTTGCCAGTAGAACCATCTCACGCGATGCAGCTAGAGAAGTAGCCAAAATGCCGGAGAGTTTCTAAATGGATATTTATGCGCTACTCACTTCCATGGTAGAAAAAGGCGCTTCCGATCTTTTTATTACTGCCGGCGTTCCTCCGAGCATTAAATTGAACGGTAAAGTAGTGCCCATTAGTAATACACCACTTGCTCCCGAGGCAACACGTGAAGCTGTCTTAAGCATCATGAATGAAGACCAGCGTAAAGAATTTGTAAAAATGAAAGAGCTCAATTTTGCGGTCAGTGCGCGAGGCGTTGGTCGCTTTAGGGCGAGTGCTTTTTATCAACGCAATTTAGCGGGCATTGTTATTCGTCGTATAGAAACACATATTCCACAAATAGATGATTTGGGTTTACCCGATATTGTGAAAGATTTATCGATGACCAAGCGCGGTCTGGTTGTTTTTGTTGGTGCAACCGGTACCGGTAAATCGACATCTTTAGCCTCTATGATTGGTCACCGCAATCAAAACAGTCGTGGTCATATTATTAGCGTTGAAGATCCTATTGAGTTTATTCATCAACATGATGGTTGCATTATCACGCAACGCGAAGTGGGCATAGATACCGAAAGTTTTGAAGTGGCATTAAAAAATATGTTACGCCAAGCGCCAGACGTTATTATGATTGGGGAAATCCGTACTCGCGAAGCAATGGAGCAAGCCATTACTTTTTCTGAGACTGGTCATTTATGTCTTTGTACCTTGCATGCGAATAATGCTAACCAAGCGCTTGATCGCATATTGCATTTTTTTCCTGCGGAGCGCCACCAACAACTTTGGATGGATTTATCACTTAACCTACGCGGCATGATTGCTCAGCAGCTTGTTCCTACGCCCGATGGTAAGAGCCGACGCGCAGTTGTTGAGGTGTTATTAAATACGCCGCTTGCGGCAGATTTGATTCGTAAGGGTGAGGTAAGAAAGCTAAAAGAATTAATGAAGCGTTCTAGTGAGCAGGGAATGCAAACATTTGATCAGGCGTTATATGTACTTTATACGCGGGGTGAGATTACTTATGAGGATGCTATTGCTCATGCGGATTCGGCGAATGATTTGCGGTTGATGATTAAGCTTGAGCGGGATGATAATGCTGAGGTGTTGGAGCAGTCGACTCAGGGGTTAACGTTGGAGGCGAATGATGATAGTGGGAAGCATTTTCGGCGATAATGGGCTAGTTTTTTCTTTAGTGGTTTTTATCAAGAATATCTGCTGTCGTCTGACGCCCATGGGATAGAGTCTTGTGCGTAAATTTTTAGTGCTGATAGGATATTCTGATATTTTATTTCTCTTGTTTAAATTTTAAAGTCAAGGTCGTCGGAGGTGGCCCGACAGCCAGTTGCCAGAATTTTGTGCGTAAGCTTTTAGTGGTAATGCGATATTCTGAAGTTTTACTTTTTTTGTTTAATTTTTCAATCAAGACCGTCGGG
>DMZE01000258.1 GCA_003492055.1 Cellvibrionales bacterium | reverse complement strand
TACAGGCCAGATGAAGCTACTTAGGTTGGGCTAACAATTCTTATAATTATTTTTGGGGCAATCTCTGGACAGTTTCTGAGCCTCCGCTATCTGTGAAGAGGTCATACGTTTGGTGATAATGTCTTTACCTGTGGAGGCATTTTCATGGCCATTTGCTGCCGCTAAATTCCACCACATATAGGCAAACACTTTATCTGCTGGCACACCAATACCATTGGCATACATAAGACCAAGATTATATTGAGCACTAGGTTGACCTTGCTCTGCAGCCAATAGGTACCATTTCATTGCTTTCTTAGCATTTTGTGGAACACCAGTCCCAGTGCGATAAGCATTCCCAAGATTATATTGAGCAATAGCATAACCTTGCTTTGCCGCTAGTCGATACCACTTAACGGCTTCTTTATTATCCTCTGGTACACCTCTACCAACGGCATACATAACACCAAGTTCATGCTGAGCCCAAGCTTCACCTTGTCTTGCAAGAGGTTTTAGTAACTCAGCAACAGCAGGGTAATCACCTTTTTTAATAAGAGCTTTAAGCGCATTAAGGTCATCAGCAAACACAGTTGACGATAAGGTTATTGCTAGTAGTAGAGTTGTTATAAGAGACTTCATTAGCTCACCAATTAATTTTTTTATTGGGTCACATTATCAAACTGTACAGGCTGAAGCTATTATATCCAGCAAAGGCTTACTGCAATTGATAGGCTGGGTGGTTGGAGTTTAAAGACTGTTGGGCAAGCTTATGGTAATGGGTATCAGCTAGAGCAGCTAAATGAGGTTATGAGAGCAATTTAACTCTAAATTTACTCAGGATTGATAATTTGTGCAAATCGATATGATATAAACAATATTACGCTCTAACTTTAGAATAATATTGTTTTATAAAATCACTTTAACGCAATGTGTAATTTAGTCTATGGACAAGAAAGCTCTCTCAGAAGCAGACATTATCACAAAATATATCCTACCCGCTGTAGATAACGCTGGCTGGGATGCAATGACGCAATTGCGTCAAGAAGTTAAGCTGCGTGACGGTAAAGTGATAGTGCGTGGTCAGATGGGCATACGCAAAACTGTAAAGTCAGCCGATATTGTTCTCTACCATAAACCCAACATGCCATTAGCCGTCATAGAAGCTAAAGCCAATAAACATGATATTGGCAAAGGCATGCAGCAAGGTTTGGATTACGCCCGCTTATTGGAAGTGCCGTTCATATTTGCCAGTAATGGTGACGGCTTCATTTTCCATGATAAAACGGCCAGTGATGGCCAACCCATTGAAACGCAAATCTCACTAGATGAATTCCCAAGCCCAGAGCAATTGTGGAATAAATTCGTCGCTTTCAAAGGATATTCCGAAGCACAGCTTCCAACTATTACCCAAGATTATCATGACGATGGTAGCGGCAAAGCACCTCGTTATTACCAGTTGCAAGCCATCAATAAATCCATTGAGGCAATAGCCCGCGGTAAAGACCGCATACTGCTAGTAATGGCAACAGGTACAGGTAAAACTTATACCGCTTTTCAAATAATTTGGCGTTTGTGGAAAGCCAAGCAGCGTAAGCGAATCCTATTTCTCGCCGACCGTAATATTTTAGTGGACCAATCAAGAACAGGTGACTTTCAACCCTTTGGTAAAGCAATGACGAAAATCACAGGGCGTGAAGTTGACCCTGCCTATGAAGTGCACCTTGCGCTGTATCAAGCATTAACAGGGCCAGAAGAATACCAAAAAGCCTACAAACAGGTTAACCCTAACTTCTTTGACTTAATTGTCATTGACGAGTGTCACCGAGGTAGTGCTGCAGATGACAGTGCATGGCGTGAAATCCTTGAATACTTTAACTCCGCCACACAAATCGGTTTAACAGCCACGCCCAAAGAAACTGAAGAAGTCTCTAATATCGATTACTTTGGCGAACCCGTTTACACCTATTCGCTTAAAGAAGGGATTGAGGATGGATTTTTAGCGCCTTATAAAGTCATGCGAGTAGACCTCGATATTGACGCCTTTGGCTGGCGGCCCGAAGAGGGTCAGGTGGATAATAACGGCGAACTTATTGATGACCGTATTTATAATGGCAAAGACTTTGACCGAAACATTATTATTGATGAACGCACTGACTTAGTCGCAAAAACCATTAGCGCTTATTTGCAACGCACCGACCCGATGGCTAAAACAATCGTATTTTGTAACAACATCAATCATGCCGAGCGCATGCGACAAGCATTAATCAATCACAACCCCGAGCAAGTCAAAAAGAATGATAAGTACGTGATGCGTATTACAGGCGATGACGAAATCGGCAAAGGACAACTCGGCAATTTCATTAATCCTAAAAAATCCTATCCAGTAATAGCCACTACTTCTGAACTCATGACCACAGGCGTGGATGCAAAAACCTGTAAATTGATTGTGCTGGACCAAAATATCAAATCAATGACCAAATTTAAGCAAATCATCGGTAGAGGAACACGTATCGATGACCGCTATAACAAACTCTGGTTTACTATATTGGATTTCCGTAAAGCGACTGAGCTGTTTGCTGACCCTGCCTTTGATGGCGAATCGGAGCAAATCAAAGTCACTCCTGACGTTATCATTAATGGCGATAAATGGATAACAGAAGACAGTCCATTTAATGACGACACACCAAGTGAAGGTGACGGAATGATTTCGGAACCCAATGGGCCAACCGATGGTGATGATTGGGGCAGCGAACCTAATGATAAAAAACCGTTTATCAAGT
>DMZE01000128.1 GCA_003492055.1 Cellvibrionales bacterium | reverse complement strand
CAAGCATGTCATTAACCAGCATTTATCCAGCCAAGATAACGGCAACACTTTTTTTAGTGGCCATACTGAATACCTAGCCGAGCAAACTAATACGCCGCGCGTTGTGATGATGCTTGCAACTGAGAACAGTGAATCGTCTTCGCTATTAAGCCGTCCGCTTAGAGTCGCATTAGCCACCACGCACTTACCGCTGCGTGATGTAGCCGACGCCATTCAACCAGCGATGCTAGAAGAGACACTGCGTATTTTGCATCATGATTTAATAGCGTACTTTGGCATAAGCCAACCGAATATATTAGTTTGCGGATTAAATCCGCACGCCGGTGAACAAGGTGATCTAGGCGATGAAGAGCTGCGGATTATTGAGCCCTGCCTTGCCAAGCTACGAAGCCAAGGCATGCAGCTATCGGCTGCACTTCCGGCCGACACATTATTTACAGCCAAGTATTTAGATACTGCCGATGCCGTACTTGCCATGTATCACGACCAGGGTTTACCCGTGCTAAAATCTCATGGTTTTGGCCAAGCAGTAAATATTACGCTGGGGCTTCCTTTTATTAGAACCTCGGTAGATCACGGCACAGCCTTTGATCTTGCTGGCACAGGTAAAGCCAACACCAGCAGTTTAAACACCGCCATATCCATGGCTATTGATTTATCTCAACAAGCGAGCAACCAGTGACAGACTCTGAATCTAACTATCAAACTGTGTCGCATACTGCCCGCAAACGATTTGGCCAAAATTTTTTACAAGACGCCTCCGTTATCTATAATATTTTGCGCGCTATTGGGCCGTCGAGTGGTGATCACCTTGTAGAAATTGGTCCAGGACAGGCGGCGCTTACCAAGCCGCTTATAGAACAGCTAGCAAAAGACAGCTCGTTGAAGCTACTCGAAATTGATAGAGATTTAGCATCACAGCTCACACTTCAATTCGCGCATGATGAACGCGTTAGTATTCATATCGGTGACGCTTTAGCTTTTGACTTTACGACATTGCGTGAGCAAACAGACAAGCCTTTACGGGTTTTTGGCAACCTGCCTTACAATATTTCTACACCGTTAATTTTTCATTTACTTGAGCAAGCAACGGTGAATCCAGCAGCAAACGTGATTAGCGATATGCATTTTATGCTTCAACGCGAAGTCGTCGATAGAATGGCTGCGCCACCGGGCAGTAAAACCTATGGCCGGCTTAGCATCATGACGCAATATTACTGTCAGGTAGAGCCACTCTTTGATGTGCCACCAGAAGCATTTACACCTCAGCCAAAAGTAATGTCAGCGATTGTTCGCTTACTGCCTTACAAAGATTTGCCGCTAAAAGCAGACCAGCCGAAAGTACTCGATAAAATTGTTAGAGCCGCGTTTTCACAAAGACGTAAAACCATTCGTAATGGTTTAAAAGGCTTAATAAGTGCAGAAGAACTAGAAGCGATTAATGTTGACCCCGGCGCCAGAGCTGAAACACTCGATATCGCTACTTTTGTTAACATAGCAAACAGTCTAAAATAAAAACGCGTTCTGCGGCATTGCAGGACAACTCCCATTGATTGCGGCATAATACTGACTATGAATACTGAACAACTGGCACTACAAAAAAGCATCAAAGTGAGCGTTAGCCCACGCTACCTCCCTGAGCAATCCAATGAAGCGGTCGCAGAATACACTTTTGCCTATACCGTAGAAATTGCTAATCATGGCGAAGAAGCAGTACAACTGTTAGCACGCCACTGGATAATCACCGATGGCAACAACAGCATTCGTGAAATCGAAGGCGAAGGCGTTGTTGGACAGCAACCTTTAATTAAACCCGGTGAAAGCTATGAGTACAGTAGCGGCGCCATACTCTCAACAAAAACCGGCACCATGGAAGGCTCCTATAAAATGTGCTCAGATACTGGTTTATCGTTTGACGCCATCATTAACCCTTTTGGATTAATTCATCCAAACTCATTGCAATAAATTCCTCACGTTTAAGATGACCGCGATGGCAGCTTATTAACCATGACACAATATGCCGTAGGTGACATTCAAGGCTGCTACCATGAACTTATGGACTGCCTCGATCAAGTTGCTTTTAACCCCTCTAACGATTGCTTATGGGTTGCTGGTGACATGGTTAACCGCGGCCCCGACTCACTCGCCACACTGCAATTTTTATATCAACATCGCAACAGTGTCCGCTGCGTGCTTGGCAATCATGATTTACATTTACTCGCTATTTATTTTGGCCACCGCAAAGCCAAGCCATCCGATACCGCCGCGTCTATTTTAGACGCCAGTGATAGCGACGAATTAATTCATTGGTTAAGACAGCAAGCACTTTGCATTCACGACGACGCCATTAACTTCACCATGGCCCATGCAGGCATTGCTCCGCAGTGGACATTAAATGAAGCGCTTAATTATTCAGCAGAGGTTGAAGCTGTTTTAAAAACCGATGCCATCCATCCATTTTTAATTAACATGTATGGCAATACCCCCGATACATGGCATGATGATTTAACCGGTACCGATAGGCTACGATGCATCACCAACTACTTTACCCGTATGCGCATTTGTAATGACGACGGTAAACTTGAATTCACCTACACCGGCGACACTAACAATATACCTGAGGGATACCACCCTTGGTTTGAGCAAGCGAATAGAAAAACACAGCAACAGCGTATTATTTTCGGCCACTGGGCAGCGCTAAATGGCCATATTGATAATGAACACTTATTTGGTCTTGATACCGGTTGTGTATGGGGACAAACATTAACATTAATGCAATTAGATAATTACCAGCTCACAATTGCGAAAAGTCAGAGTTAACACAATGAAAACCTATTTAGTCGGCGGCGCAGTCCGTGATCAACTGTTAGGCATTAACGTTATTGAACGTGACTGGGTAGTGGTTGGTGCAACCGTTAAAGAAATGCTCGACCAAGACTATCAACAAGTCGGCAAAGACTTTCCTGTTTTTTTGCATCCAACCACCAAAGAAGAACACGCCCTTGCCCGCACAGAAAGAAAAGACGGCCGTGGACATACTGGCTTTCAAATCTATGCCAGCCCCGAAGTAACATTAGATCAAGATCTTACCCGTCGTGACTTAACCATTAACGCCATCGCAAAAGATGAAAGTGGCCGCTTAATCGACCCTTGCAATGGGCTTGCCGATATTAACAATCGCATACTCAGACATATTTCTACAGCCTTCACAGAAGATCCATTACGCGT
>DMZE01000105.1 GCA_003492055.1 Cellvibrionales bacterium | reverse complement strand
GGCAGCAGCGGCTGGAGACATTAAAGTCTGAGCAATAGGAGACTGCTCTAAAGCGCGCTCCCAATAAAGCACATCTTGTCCGGCAGTAAGAATTAACCTTGGTGCAGTTTTTCCAGACAAAATTGCAGTGGTCCATTGCGCGGCGGTCCATGCATCGAAAGGAATTAGTTCTGGGCTCTGCCACACACCCTTAGCTGCGTTTTTAGCTAGGTCTTTAACTACGCCCCGACGCTCAAGCATCATGTCATCAAGCAGATCACGCAAGTAAGCAGCAAGTCGAGTATTAGGAGTGAGGAAAAGCGCACCACGATCTAAGGCATTTTCTAATTGCGTGGCGACATCCGAATCGAGCAAGGAGATAATATTATTTGGCATTAGTATTTAAAATAACAAAAGGTGCTTGGGTTTATAGCCATCGCTACCATTTTTCAATGACGTCGACATGAAAGAACTGCTCACCGGAATGAAGAATAACGCCGGTTTCGGTAATCACTCGAAGCGTTAAACCACGAGAGACCATTTGCCCCTCTCGCATGCGTCGCCCATTAATAATAATCATACGCTCTTCATGATCATTACTAAAAACATGAAAGGAGAATTCAAGTTCGGGAATGGTTGATTGGTAATCTGCGGGTAATTGCCATAGCTCTTTGATTTGGCTATTGGGCGGCAACTCATCATCAGATAAGTAACGATTGAAGTTAGCGGCTTCATTAACCTTATTAGGCATTGGCGACGAAACTTCTGATGGTCTCGCGCCTGCAGCTTCAACATCGGCTTTATCACTCTGGACCGCCTGCGAACCTTGTAGCATCTCAACTAAACGCGGTGATAGTTGCGGAGCTACTTGTAACCATAGCCACCATGCCGCCGCGACAATAATTACTATAGCGACAATTAATAACAGCAAACGATTACCGGTACTCGACTCTGCCTGCGTAACAGGCATGCTATCTTGCAAGCTATGCACATCGGGTTGCCGACTTCGCTGCCGCTCGTTTTCAGATTTTTTTATGGCATCTAATATAAAGGACATCGCTTATCCTACCAACATTGAAGATAAAGACGACATAACAGCCATGGTCTTACCACGGCTTTGCTGAAAAATAGTGAGAACCGACTCTAAAAAATCAGTTGAAAACATGACAAATCCCAGCCCGATCAAGAGTAATAAAATACCGAGCCTAGCCACCCAAGCCATATTGGAATCTGAAATATTAATAGACAAACTCGACGAACGTTGAGCTGCTGCCCTACTGCCATCACGCCCCAACACTTCTTTGCATGCGTCGAGCACAATAGGATACTCAATTTCAATACTGTCTTTGGTATAAGCGCCCAGCATTGAGCGATCACAAATTACATTGACTAAACGTGGTACGCCACGACTCTCACTATGAATATGTTTAAGCGCCGCCCGCGAGAATAATTCACCACGAAAACCAGCTATATGTAATCGATGCTTAATATAGGCGGTCGTCTCTTCAAAGCTTAATGGCTGCAGATGGAATCTAGCGGTCACTCGCTGCGCGAGCTGGCGTAAATTGTCTTGGGCTAATTTATCATTAAGCTCTGGCTGTCCTAATAGAATCAACTGCAGTAATTTTTTTTCACTGGTTTCAAGATTAGTTAATAAACGCAACTGCTCAAGTACTTCATCGGCAAGATTTTGCGCTTCATCAATAATCAAAATAGTGTTACGGCCAGAGGCATAACTTTCTAAAAGAAACTGGTTTAGATTATCAACTAACACTTTAATAGAGCTGTTTTCGGCATAAGCAATACCTAGCTCATCGCAAATAGACTGCAATAACTCATTCACTGATAAACGCGGATTAACTATAAATGCGATATCCGCATTATCAGGCAGCTGATTCAATAAACTTCGGCATATGGTCGTCTTGCCAGTACCAATGTCACCTGTTAATAAAATAAAGCCGCCTTCGTCACCGATACCAAACAACAAATGCGCCAACGCCTCACGGTGCTGGTCGGTCATATAAAGATACCGAGGATCGGGAGCTATTGAAAACGGCTTTTCATGAAGCCCAAAAAAATTCTGGTACATGCTTTAACCTTGTAACGTGAGGCGAACACTGACATAGCCGGGACTGGCACTATCCAATGAAATATCAACAGCACTCACACCTTTTTCAGATTCAAGCTCAGTAAGCCAGCTGACCAGGTCATTAAATTTTACTTGCTCTAAGCGCAACCTTACTCGATCACCATCTAAAGGCTCAAAGCGACTAAAATTAAGATTGTGTTTTTTGGCTGTTGAAGAGGCGATACTTAGCAAAGAGCCTTCACGCTCGCTACTCGTGTCAATCAGCATTTCTTTAACTATCGGCTCTTGGGCAACCATCCACTCATAACTTTCTAGTTGACGCTCATAGGACTGACTTGCAGACGTCAAATAACCCAATGCGGGTGACAAAATCATTTTGAAGAAAAGGTAAGATAATAAAAACAGCACTAAAACATTTAATGATAATCGGTCGCGCTCAGTCAGAGCATGATATTTCTGCTCTAGCTCTTGAAAACCTTTATTGGCACGAACGCGCCCTACTAACTGATCAACTTCATCACTAAGCCGCTGTTTTAATTCACTCATGGGATTTACCTAGTATTTCTTGTCTATTCACTTCAATTAACAAATGACTTTAAAAAACCGCTATCAATTAGCGACTAATTTGCATACGCCCATTCACCATTTCTTGATCTTGATTGGCCGAAAGAATATCAACGGT
>DMZE01000073.1 GCA_003492055.1 Cellvibrionales bacterium | reverse complement strand
TGGCATCTTCAGGCGTTTCATCACTTTGATGATACGACAGCGTGACTTCCATTTGTGGTGCTATATGCGCTTTGCTCTCAGCATTAAAAGCCAGCCAAAATATAATGACCATATGCATAGCGAGTGCTATGGCAACGGTATAACTGAGTCGATAATTTTGGCCGGGGCTATAACTCATCATTTAGTTATTCTTGGTTAGCGTACATTGCAAATAGTATTCCTTTCTTTAAGCATTCAATTTCTCATCAATACAATCCATCAATTGTCCCGCAATATTTAAATTACATTGCTTGTCCAGTTCACGAATACAGGTGGGACTGGTGACATTAATTTCGGTGAGGTAGTCACCTATGACATCAATACCGACAAAAAGTAAGCCTTTTTCTCGCAAAGTGGGGGCCACTTGTTCGCAAATCCAATAATCGCGTGCAGTGAGCGGCAGCGCTTCACCACGCCCTCCTGCAGCCAGATTGCCTCTGGTTTCACCCGCTGCAGGTATTCTGGCAAGTGCAAAAGGCACGGGGTTACCATCAATAAGCAAAATGCGTTTATCGCCCTGTGCTATCTCAGGAATAAAACGTTGTGCCATAAGGCTTTGTGTTTGATGCTGCGTCAATGTTTCGATAATAACGCTGAGATTGGAATCATTCGGTTTAACGCGAAAAATCGAGGCGCCACCCATGCCATCTAATGGCTTTAAAATAATATCGCTGTGTTCTTTGTAAAATTGTTTAATCCGCTCTGCATTAGCCGTAATTAATACAGGAGGGCAGCACTGTGGAAAATCTGTGGCAAAAACTTTTTCATTACAGTCTCGCAAACTTTGAGGTTTGTTAACAATCAGCGTCCCCAGTTTTTCTGCGGATTCTAAGATGAAAGTGGAATAAAGGAATTGGCTATCAAACGGCGGGTCTTTACGCATTAATATCACGTCCAAATCACCCAGTGGCATTAATATCGATTCTGATAGTGTGAACCAGTTATCTTCGTTATCGGTAACTGTTAGTTGCTGTCCATAGCCCTGCGCTATGCCATTGTCGATTAAAAGATTTTCTTGCAGAAAATAATGTAATTCCCAGCCTCTTTTTTGGGCCGCAAGCAGCATTGCCAGCGAGCTATCTTTGTACGGCTTAATGGATTCTATAGGATCCATCACAATGCCCAGTTTAATACTCATAATGATACCTGCCTCTATGTTTTGCTAATTGCTGCCAGTGAAGTGCATGCAATTAATGTCGTTCACTGTCTTTCTTAAAGACATTGGTCTATAGCTTTAAAAGTGAACAATTTATTGGTGTCTGTGACTGACGACAATAGTAAATTTATTCAGGAAATATACCTAATTTAATCGGCAACCCAGCGTTGTTCATCTTAACGTCATTTGTTGTAACCCGGAGGCCGAATCGATATGGATTCGCAAAACAAAAGTTTAAAAATAATGGTTGTTGATGATAGCAAGACTATACGTCGAACAGCAGAGACATTATTGCAAAGAGAAGGATTTAATGTCATTACCGCAGAAGATGGCTTTGAGGCGCTAGCGAAGATTGCTAACCAAAAGCCGGATCTGATATTCGTGGATATTATGATGCCTCGTTTAGACGGTTATCAGACCTGCGCATTAATCAAGAACAATGCGCTCTTTAAATCGACGCCAGTCATTATGCTGTCCAGTAAAGATGGACTGTTTGATAAGGCAAAAGGACGGATTGTTGGCTCAGATCAATATGTGACAAAGCCCTTTAGTAAAGTTGAATTACTCGAGGCGGTAGAAAATCATTGTCAAAGCGGTGGGTCAGCAGATTCTGCTTCAGCTCAGGCATCTTAAATTATGATTAAGGAGAAGGATATGAAGCGAGTACTGGTGGTGGACGATTCGCCTACGGAAGCTTATCAAATATCAAATATATTGAATAAACATGGCTATGAAGTGGTTGCAGCAGAATCAGGAGAGGCAGCGGTAGAGTTAGCCAATGAGCAAATTCCCGATTTAGTATTAATGGATATCGTCATGCCAGGCATCAATGGATTTCAGGCGACAAGAGCCTTAACCCGAAATCCCAAAACGCGTGAAATTCCCGTCATTATGGTAACAACAAAAAATCAACCATCAGATCGTGAATGGTCTCGTAAACAAGGTGCGCGCGGTTATCTCGTTAAGCCGGTACCAGAAAAAGATTTGATAGATACCATTGCTAATGTATTAGACGCCGTTTAATTACGTCCTATTATTTTTTTGAGATAACCCGACAATGAAAATAGAGAAGCAACCACTAGACCTGTTAAGGCACATAGCTACTGCCAGTAAAGAAGCAATAAAAACCCGCACAGCCAACAACGATTTAAAAAAGGATTGGAGTGGAATTGGTTTTTCTTTGTGTGGCCAGAAAATGGTCGCGCCCATGGGGCAGGTTGTTGAAATTATAAACGCGCCCAAATACACCTTTATTCCAAGAACCAAAAAATGGGTTTTAGGACTGGCAAATATTCGCGGTCGGATGTTACCTATTTATGATATTGAGCATTACTTTGGATCAAAGCTGGCAGGAAACAGAGCGCGTCATCGCGTTTTAATTATTGAATCAGAACATGTTTATGCGGGACTTTTGGTCAGTCATGTTTTTGGTTTAAAGCATTTCCCTATCAATAGTTTTAAACAGGCTTACTCAAATAGCGATGAGGCATTTGCCAGTTGTATTGATTCAACCGGTAATGATGGACACTCAGAGTGGTTGCGATTCCAAATCCCCTTGTTGACACAAACGCCAGAGTTTATGGATGCAGGATTACAAATTAGTAGCCATACAGCCGCATCAGCTGCTTAATTATTTTATACGGTTGTTTTAAAACTTTATTCATTTAAACCATTATTAAATAGATTTACGTTGGAGCTTCGAGAATGGACAATATAAGACGATTAAAAAGTAGCAGTCATTCACGCAAAATTTTTACTTTATCGATTGCGGTACTTGTTTGCGCTACATTATTTTTTATTGTGAGTACTTTTATATTCTTGCGTGATGCCGATAGAGACGCAAAATACTTAGAAATGGCGAGTGATATGCGAGTGCTATTGCACCAAATATCTACCAGCTCCCGTGCAGCAACAGCTGGAGATTCCTCCGCGTTTTCAACATTGCAAAAAGCCACTGATCGTTTTGATCGTAGTTATCGTGTATTGCAAACAGGTGATAGTCAGTTGCCTGGTGTGGGTATGATGATGAAAGCAGAGCTTCAGGCATTGGGCGGTATTTGGCTAAGTGTAAAAAATAATTCAGAAACGATTGTTAATAACCGCGACAGAATATTGTTTTTACACGATGTTGCCAAAACACTTAATGAAAGTATTCCAGAACTACAGCGTGAATATAATCGAGTTGTTGAGGTACTGTTAGATCGTAATGCGTCGAATGAACAAATTGTTTATGCACAAAAGCAGCTTTTATTAGCTGAAAGAATTGCAAGAAACGTTGACAAGATGCTTAGCGGCGGAGAGGCAACCAGCCAAGCAGCTGATCAATTTAATTTAGATGCCAGTATTTTTGGTGGTGTATTAACTGGCATGTTAGAAGGTGATAAACAGTTAGGGCTTGAGCGTATTAAAGATGCCAAGGCGAGAGTATCGTTAGAGCGAATTAATACTTTATTCGATTTTGTATCGGGTTCAGTCGATGATATTTTTGAAGCTTCGCCCGATTTATTGAGCGCTAAAAATGCAGCCGATGGCATTCTTAATAATTCCCCAAAAATTCTTGATAGCACTAACAGCGTTGTTGAGGGTATAGGTAGCTTGGATCAACGTAGAACCGTAGGTGCTGATACAGCTTTTTATAGCGGCGCAGTCATCTTAATTATATTAGCGGTTATTGGTACACAGCTTTATCGCAATACAGTGGTTCGTTTGGCGCAAGAGAAAAATGCCAATGAGAGAAACCAAATTGCGATTGAGCGATTATTAAATGAAATCGGAAACTTAGCTGACGGGGATTTGA